>NZ_JBYLHY010000049.1:0-38358 GCF_057749925.1 Paenibacillus sp. sgz302191 | reverse complement strand
GGCGCGAGCTGCAACTCGGTATCCGGGCGGACCCTTCGACTGAAACGTTGGACTTCCGCCGCAGACGGCTCGTAAATCGCTACTCCACGAAGCCGCCGTTTTCCATCCGGTATTTGCAAAATAGGCTGGATTCTCTTGTTGGGGAAGGAAAAGCAGTCGTAAGCGTAGATGTTCAAAACTTCATCATGAAAGTGACGATCAGTATTCCAGACGCGGCATACTTTCGGGAGATCCAGCGGACGATTGAAGTTATTAAACCCGCAAACATAGTCTATCAGCAAGCATCTTCCGCCGCAGACGGCATTGTATTGGAAGAACATATCTGGCGAACATACTTGTTTCGTGAAACTATTTTAGGGAAATGGCGTGTTGGCATCACGCCGTTTGCATCGGCTGGGGAGGAGGAAATGATAAAGTGATTCCTGACGCATATCTAAACGAACTTGCTGTATACACGAAAAATAAAATATCGAAAGTCGTAATAAACGGGCAGTTAGAAATCACGACATTTTCAATGCGGCAGGTCACGGCAAGCACCGTAGAGCTGGAGTATACTATTCCTCTTTTCGCTGGACAAGCCTGGGTGCAATTGATCGAGGTTTTGAGCAGCAGCGGGTCGGTTATTTCCTCAAATGCCGTGATCATTCCAATCGTGAGCGACACAATTATGAAACATACCATTTCGATAAAGGAGGCCTGAGACGATGCCTTATAACGGCAATACAAACTGGCAATACGGCCAGATTGTCACGGAAGCTGACATGAACAGAATTGAGCAGGGAATCATTGATGCCTTTGCCGAGAATGCGCCGAAAGATTCTCCAACTTTCACCGGCACGCCAACGGGACCAACCCCACCAGTCGGAACGAATACAGATCAACTCGTGACTGCAAAATTTGTTCAAAACAAAATAAACGCTTTAATTAACGGTGCACCAGGTGCACTGGACACCTTGAAAGAACTGGCCGATGCGATGGGGGACGATCCCAATTTCGCGGCTACGGTGACGAACGCTTTGGCTGGAAAGGCACCTGCGAATCATACCCATACTGGGGCAGCCATTGATGCACCGAGAACCGACATGACCAAAGACCTTGCGACAGCTCAGGAAATTCGGTGGAAAAACTTCGGAAATGGTCATACGATAGTCGATGCCAGTGCGTCCACGTATCCAGGAGGAAATACCAACGCGCAAAACCCATGGCAAGCGACATATCCAACTTTGGTCGGATACAACGGGGCAAATACATTCGGGGTACGAGTGGATAGCGCAAGAACGGCGGATACAGTTGGCGGTGTTCAATTTCGAAACAATAATGGAGTAGTTGAATTTTACAGCGGAGGAGTGTGGACGCCAGTGGGTGGAATGTTACCAGTAGGGAGATTAAGAAGTATGACTGCGGGATCTGTGGGCCCATCTGGATCATACGTAACCATATTTGATGTTACCGGATATGGTCGATTGGAAAAATTAAGAGGATCATGGTCATGGAGCGGAGGCGGTTCAGCAAATGTAGTTATCAATACAACGATTGGATTAAGAGTAACACTGGACGGTAAGCAAGATATAGTTACCTCTAACATAAACTATAACGGATCTGCGGATGGAGCGAATGGGACACGTACTATTGACTACATTATTGGAACTGCTGGTGGGTCATCCTCTTACAATACCAATGTAGCAGATTCGATTTATTTCAACTCAAACTGCAAAGTTGAAATGCTGACTCAAAATAACGCTGGATATTCTATTAATTTGCCTAGTTACAATTTAGATTGTCGCCTCGCTGCTGGTACGCCATAGGAAAGGAGAAAGGGCCATGTCATTTATTAAAGATGGGGAGCATATTCGCTTTCGAAGCGAAGGCGTTGATTATATTTTATGCGATTTTGAAAAGACAGAAACTATCCGTATTAATGCGCACACGATCGCCGATGTAACATACCAGTTTGACTTGTATGCAGGGGTGTATGTTGAGCAATCGCGGTCAGAGCGCGCTGAACCTTTGCCTCCAGAGCTAAAGACACCGGAGCAGCGTATCGCGGAGCTTGAAGAACAAAATATAAATCTTATGCTGGCCATTACCGAAATATATGAGTCAATTAATACAGGAGGCAAGTAAGATGACAGTGATTAGAGAAGCCCTGACAAGGCTTCTTTTTTTTGTTATGGAGAGGGGGTGATACGATGGTCACTGTTTACGTCACATTGATTATAAAAGGTTATAAGACTTTCAGCCAAGTCCCTACGAACCTCAAATCTTCCGTCGAGTCCGAACTTGCCGCAATGGACCTTGGAACTGACGGCAAGCCGCAGCAAATTCCACAACAATAAACCGTTACCGCCCCGCTAATGCGGGGCTATTTTTATGCTAGGAGTGGATTGATATGGTTACACTTCCGACTATAAAACGTGGCGATACGTTTCAGTATCTGGCGACTTGGGAAGGTGCGAGACTGGAAGAGTTACGCTCTCAAATACGTGTTCCATACGATAGGCTTGTTGCGAATGCCGTCATTGAAGAAACTGCAGTGCCATTTACTTTCCGCTTTAGTGTCGCGGATACCACAGACTGGCCGATCGGCGTACTTGTGACCGATATTAGGCGAAAAAGCGGGGGCATTGTTACAACCTCAGAAACTATGAACATTCAAGTGATAAAGGACGTGACCCATGACTGAGCCTATAAACGTGACCCCCGGTCCCGCCCCTGTGCCGATTGTCATTTCAGCCGGCGGCGGTGGATCAGGAACGCCAGGGCCAAAAGGTGACAAAGGCGATAAGGGAGATAAAGGGGATGCTGGCCCAATGGGTCCGCAGGGTCCAATCGGCCCAAAAGGTGACAAAGGGGATGCTGGCCCACAAGGGCCCGCGGGTGTTGATGGAGCCAAGGGAGAAACAGGCCCGGCAGGTTCGCAGGGCTTGCAAGGGCCAAAAGGAGATACGGGAGAAACGGGAGCCGCAGGACCGCAAGGTCCGGCAGGCACTACCGGTGCAACTGGACCGCAAGGCCCGGCTGGGGCAACCGGATCCGCGGGCGCGAATGGACAAGGTGTGCCTACTGGCGGCACGTCGGGACAAGTCCTAACCAAAGTCAGCGGGGCTAACTATGATACACAATGGTTAACGCCTTCTGGAGGGGGCGGCGCAGCGACTTTACTGGGCAGCTACACCTTAGCGCCTACATATTGGGACAGCACATTGATTACGGTAGACGCAGCTGCAGATACGCTGACAATCCCTGGGCATACATTGGTTGCAAACGATCAGATCATGGTTACGTTCCAAAAAGGGCGTACTACATCTTCGGTGCCCGCGGGGATCATTCCCGGAAAAATCTATTATGTGCGAGCCGTTTCCGGTAACTCCTTCAAACTTTCCACTGTAAATACCGACACTGGACTAATTGATTTGACGAGTACAGGGACACCCGGAACATGGCGAATTGAAAAAACAACCGGCATCCAAACAATCACGATCAGCGGCCTTAATGCTTCTGGTCCGTTGAGGGTTGTTTTTCGGAATGGCGGCATGACCGGGAGCTATGCGGGATGGATGCTAAAAATCAATGGAGTTTCGACAAGTGATATTTATTACATGCAGCAGAGCGGCAGCGGGCTTGCAAACAATGCGCTCCTTGCCGATTTCGGAAGTAATAACCCCATACGCATCCTAACAACGATTGATTTGATATGCAAAAACAATCAGATTACCTTTACCGGCGCGACTACTTACGAAGGAACGTCAAGTTCAAGTGCGACCAATGCAAGCAACGTCTTAATTACCAGTATTGGCTTCACTACTATGGATCCGTCAAAATTCAGTAGCTTAACAAGTATCGCTATCCAGGCCGGGAACGGAATGTTCAACGGGGATGCCACTTTGGAGGTCTGGCAGCTATGAAAGAGATTATCTATGATGCAAAGACGCAGCGGTCAATTGAAATAGAAAAGGTTGAGGATATCGTTATACCTGAGCGCATACCTTCGCCAGAAGAACAAATCGTAACGCTCAAGGCGCGGCTTGCTGTAGCTGAACAAGCTGCTTCTGACAATAGCATTACCCAGCAACAATTACTGGAATTACTCATTGACAAGGGAGTGATTTAAGATGGCCGTTAACCCACTATTAGTTAGGTCATATGCAACAAATGTATATCTGACAGGAAAAAACAGCTTGGCAAATATCGCGGCTCAACGACCGGAATATGTCGCGCCGGTCATGCAATATGCTGCCGAGAATTACTATGTAAATGATATCGACAATGCGCTAACCCAAGGATGGATTACGGCCCAGGAGCACGCCGACACACTCGCTCTAAAAGGGCCGGAAGACCCACAATACAGAAATGTAGCTGTAAAATCTGCTACTGAGGGAGAGGTACTATGACTACAAAATTAATTGTAAACCAGTTACTTACTGCAGCCGCAGGAGAAACAGGGAAAGAAGCGGGATTCGCGGGCATTGTAGCCGCGGTGGGAACATTCATCGCCGCGGGACTAGGCGGCTGGGACGTCTCCATAAAAATTCTTGTATGTGCAATGATCGGGGATTACGTTTTCGGAGTGCTTGGAGCTATCAAGACAAAAAGCCTGAATAGCGACGTAATGTTCTGGGGCGGGATCAGGAAAGGCATGGTTCTTCTTGTTATATCCCTGGCGGTACTCCTAGACGAATTCATCGGGCAAGCCCCAGTGTTTCGAACATTAGCGATCTATTTCTACATTGGACGAGAAGGACTATCGCTAATAGAAAATTCCAGCATTCTAGGCTTCCGGTGGCCGCCAGCTATAAAAAATTTACTGGAGCAGTTGAGACAGAAAGGTGAGGGGCAGAAATGAGCGGTTTCCAAATGAAATACGAGATCGTCCCGCGGTACCTGACAGCGCCAAGCTTGCGGCGCCCGGGTATTCCTGCCGATCAGGTTCAGTTTATGGTCGCACATGATACAGGGAATCCGGGCAGCACGGCGGGTGGGAATGTGAGTTATTACGAGAACAGCCGTAATGTGATGGAAGCCAGCGCGCACCTATTTGTGGATGATACTCAAATCATAGAGTGCATCCCGTTTCTAACCGGCACGCCGGAGAAAGCCTGGCACGTCATCTACAACGTAACGGTCGACAATCAAATGTTCGGGGCCGACGCAAATGATGCAGCTGGCGGCGTAGAACTGTGCTATGGCGGGAGTATAAATATACAAGAGGCATACAAACGGTACGTGTGGGTGTTGGCATATAGTTGTTGGAAGTTTTGCCTGGATCCAGCGACGAAAATCACAGGCCATCACATCTTAGACCCGGCCCGGAAGACGGACCCGATGAATGCATTGAAAATGCAGGGGAAAACGTTTGACGACCTTATTGCGGATATTGTGAACGAATATAACGAATGTTTGGAGGATGAGGAAACGATGAAATTCGAATATGATTGGCAATGGAAACAACTCGGGGACGCCCTGGACGGGCTCTACAAGAAAGGGATCATTACGGACTATACCTGGGCGGAAAAAGCCTACACGAGGAAGTTGACGCAATCTGAACTTGCTTTCCTGAATACGGTTATCCTTGCGCGGCAGCAGGGCATTGAAGCTTAGTAGGGGAAACACTTAGGGCAGAGGGGAGCAATGAAAAATGTCACAATACGACATCAATCGATATGGCGCATCCAGTGGGCGCCGGATTCTAGAAGATGGAACAACGCTCAATATCGCTGACGCGATGGTGCAAATCATCACCCTGCTTGGAGGAGGACCCGGACCCGTTGATGTAACGCTCCAGAGCGCTGCGACCACCGCAGGCAATGGCACGCTGTTTGCACCTACCAGCAACGCTAAACTGTCCTTCGAAATTCGGGGTACGAGTACGAGCAGGAACATTCTATTCGAAATAGCCGGACCGAGCGGACAATTCGTCCCTTGTACTGCATTCAGCGTCACAGATCCGACAGTATTCGGCACACAGACTACTGGAGGCGCGGATGCAAAGCCGGAGAGCTGGACGGTCAGCGTCGCCGTTGGATGGACATTTCGGGCGCGAATTTCCGCCGTTGCAGGCGGGAATGTGACGATAGCAGGGAGGGCGGTGTAGTCATGGGGTTGACGTATATAGGACCAATGCTAGTCGCAAAACATGATACGGTCCGCGGCACTGAAACCGGAACCTGGACAAACAGCGGCAGATATCGGTCATCCGCGAATGTCGGGGATACAATCACGGTGAAATGGTTCGGAACAGATTTGTCGATAGAAATTGAAACTGGCCCGGATAAAGGCGCAGTATCCTTCGCGAGTGATGGTGGCGCTGCTACAAACGTCGATGCTTACACCGCAGTTGTGGGTATGGTCGGAACAATGGTAGCGACCAACTTGACGAAAGGTTGGCATACTACAGTGTTCACGGTCACAGCAAAAAACGCCTCTTCCTCCGGGAATGTTGTTAATTTGAAGCGGCTCATGGTTTACTCTAATGCGAAGTTGTGATAGAACGTTTCTAAATCCAGAAGCACTGGTAAAAAAAGCCCTTGGGAAAGCATCCCTTGGGCTTTTGTCTACGATCAGGAAAATTTTCCTTATCGATACTACTCCTTAGAACCCTCTCTTTTGGATAGCGGTTTCTTTACTAATGTTCTTTTGTATATGTATGGTGTACCGTGATATTCCCAGTTGTGTTTTTTCTTCTCCCTTTGCGAAATTGAAACCTTCAATTGTACATTCGCAACTTGACGTTGAAACTCACCCATGTATCGTTTGCATCGATTCAAACCAGCTTCTTCGGTTGTGCTGAAAAAAGTTTTAAGATGAAACCCATTTGCGCTAATATCAAATCGGAAGATATTCATGTGTGAGCGCCTCTCTTCGATGAAATGATCATTACAACCATTTTCCTAGAAAGCTTGAAATTTAACAACCAAAATAATCCCCACAGCAATAATAGTGTGGGGAGTTCCCCCAACTTCGGGGGAAATGCTTGGTTTATGTTATCATCCCCATATGACGCAATTTCTTTTTGATAGCCTCAAGCTTTTCCGCCTTTAGATCATTCAAAGAAACCCCGTTTACTATTTCAGGATTGTCAGCTATCCTTTGAAGCAATTCTAATAAGTAATTTAGGCATGTTTTCCCGAGAGCCCTAATCATTTTCAATTCATTCCATGTCGCACACATTAGACTTTCGATATTTTCATATCCCGCGTCACTCAGTGCATTGATGGTTCTTGTTAGATTTCGCTTGTTATCTGCATCATTCTTCGCGTCGGCAAGACATAGGATGTCTCTTTTTAAAATTACTTCTGGAAAGGGATAATACTGGTTTAGTGGCGTGTTTTTATCAAAAACCTTGTTCATAGATGCTGCACCTCAGATTGTTAGGATTTGAAATAAAAACCTATGTTTGCTACTTTTCAAAGAACAATCTATATAAAGGCCAGCCATGCACGGCCGGCTCGTGGCGGGTTCCCGCGAACGCGGCGTCATCGCGACGCGGCGGTTTCGGCCAGTTCCCAATTGGCAACTCATCAGGCGGGTTACTTGCTTAATTTGTAAAGCATGTACTGGTTCAACGAAATACCTTCAAGCTCTGCGGCGGCGGCTAAATCCCGGTGAAGTGTCTTCGGCATGCGGACCCGGATACTGCCGCTGTAGTC
Source organism: Paenibacillus sp. sgz302191 (assembly GCF_057749925.1). Lineage (NCBI taxonomy): Bacteria > Bacillati > Bacillota > Bacilli > Caryophanales > Paenibacillaceae > Paenibacillus > Paenibacillus sp. sgz302191. Next base: position 30,712 of record NZ_JBYLHY010000049.1, on the reverse strand, counting down.
CCCTTGTGGCTCCGGGATCGGGTCGCCGAATTCTAGCTTTACCTCCAAGTACCCCTCTAAGGCTTCCTTTAGGCTCTTATACAATTCTCCAATCGTATCGCCACTTGACTGGCAACCATCCAACTCCAGGTACTTCCCATAAAAATAGTGGCCACTTTCGTCGTTGACTTCTCGCACGATCACCGTATACGGGAGACTGAGATAATACGCAAGGTTTTTATCGGTCATGTAATTTAGCAAGGGTCATGATATAATTTATGATGTGGGAAAGAACCGGGAGTTACCTCCCGATTCGTTTCAGCACATCCACCACGTAGACCGCCTTGAGCGGAGTATCTTTCTTTACCGTTATGACGTCTCCAGCGTCATTTCGGAATTGGTAGTGGCTTCCTTTGTGTCTCACGTTCTTGTAACCGTGGGCTTCAAGGACTTTAGCTGCTTCCGTGAAGGATATTCCATTAGGGCGGTCTTTCATCTTTTCGATGAGTTTATCGACCCTTGCCATGTCTGACCTCCTTTCTATATTGATAGTACCATATATGGAACCTAAATGCAAGCATAAGTATGCTATTTTTTGACCACAATTTGACCACACCGCTCACATTTTGACCACGGAAATACGAGTCAAACAGAACGTTAGTTCGGTAAGTAGGACAATAACAAAACCCGTATATCTTCACATTAATGCACATTCAATCAAATAGAACAGCCCCAAAATAGATGATGCTGATCGTTGTGGCGCTGCTGTTTACGAATATCATTAACAACGGAACGACAGGAATGAAACAAAATATTCAAACGCACGGCAATGCGGCTAATACGAGCATTTCGTCATTGACGCCGTGAGGTCCATGTTGATTACGGTTATGTTGGTGCTGGTTATTATTGTGATCTATAACGGCGCGGTAGGGGGAAATGCCGGTATGCGCCAGCAAGTGAAAGACAGCGGCGGACGAATCAATACGGTTATTGAGCGGATCGATCCATGAAACAGATTCTCGTATTTATTCTTTTTGCGGCGATGCTCTGCTGGTTCATGTTTTCTCCGGTTTACAAGCATGTTATCATTTTGCGGCAGGCGCTTTTGCAAAAGGAAGTCGATTATATGCTTGAGGTCGGCGCCAGCGGCAAATACGGCTATATTGACGCAGCCATGATCCAAGCCTCCAGAGGGCGTATGGAAGAGAGGGGATTCGTTCCGGCGGATTTGACCTATAATGTGACCTCGACCTCAGGGTCCGGCGGAACGAGCGCGAGTCAGCCGCTGCTGCGGGGAGCGGGGCTTCATTTGACGATTACGTATCCGTATCACCGCTTGTTCGTCATTGACGGTCTTATCGGAATCGCGGTTCCTTCCGCAGGCGAGCGAATGGGAGCGGCGGGAATGAAAATGAGCGAATATGTGCCTTAAGGCTGGAGAGATGCGATGTATAAGCTGCTGCTGTTTATATTGATGAGCGTCGTCTATATGACGATGTACACGCTGCAGGCCGACGAGGAATTGGCGATGCATACGCTGTTTCAGGGCAAGCATGCTTTGAACGCTGCGGCACATGCGGCTGCGCAGCAAACCGATCCGGTCAAACTCGCGGAGGGAATCCGCTCTATCGATGAAGCGGCGGCACAGCAAACGGCCCTCCGGTATTTACAGGCCAACCTTCGCCTGGACGAGCTCAATGACCCGCTGCCGGATACGTTTTTGCGGTCACCGGTGCAAGTGGTTTTGTTTAAGGTGGTTAATGACCGGGAGACGTTTCCTTATACTTTTACACATCCGGGGTATAGCTACTCGGTCACTTTGAACAGGCCGGGGGTTATTATGTTTATCCGCCTTGAATACCCGCGTACGTATGCCGTGCTGCAGCCGATTGCCTGGACCGTCAAAGCTGCGGCGGAGATGGTGTATTGAAAAAAGAGACGCTTCACCGGCTGTTTGCACAGCTATGGAACCGTCCCTTTTTGCTCTTATTTAAACAAATAGCGGATGTATGCGCCGATCACATCGCGGGCTTTTCCTTCGGAGGGCAGCATGTGGCTATCCATGCCGGGCAGCACGTTAACCTCTATGATGCCTCCTCCTGTTTGAGAAATCGGGCTGCCGATGTCGGGGCAACGAATATCAATGCCTGCGACATCTATATCGAGCGCAGCCGCTGCGGCAATCGCAATGCTTGCATTTTCGCTGCAGATCTCATCGGTTCTGTCGATGTTTTCTCCGCCGGTAAAATCATTGCTGTTCAGCCTCAATGTCACCTTTCTGCCAGCAGGCACGATGCTGTCCAGACTGAGTTTCATAGATTGAAGATGGAAAAGCAGCGGCGGATCGATGGGAATAAGCATCAACGGCTTGTTCTCGTCCTTTGTGCCGCGTCTCGGATCTTCATTTGCCTTGCGGATCAGTTCTTCAATGGTGGAAAATCCGTCTCCGATAACGGACGGAGGGCGGGTCTCCAGAACGCCGACGACTGCTTTGTCGATAACCAGCACCCGATAATCCCGACCCGCCGCCTGCTGCTGCAGGATGACATGAGGACTGTAAGCCAGCGCGTGCGTAATAGCCTCTTCAAGCTGCGGTTCGGAAGTTACATTCATAACAATGCCTACACCGCGGTTCGTATTGAACGGCTTTACGACGATCGGAGCCTGTGAGGCCAAAAAATCCGCCGCTTCTTTGCTGAACGCCTGGATGAGGCGGTACTCGGGAACGGGGAGTTTGCGTTCTTGAAGAAGCATATTGGTCGCTACCTTATTCGTAGATAGGAAGCCTGCGATAAAGGGCAGTTTGTGGGACCTTGTTTTGTTGATAAATATTCGTTTGATTCCATTGTCCAAAACAAGAATATCTTCAAGACCGGGAATGAGCGGCCGGCAGCTAATGCCCATCGTTAAAGCTTTTTCCATAATGAGCCTGTTATGAATATTCGTGAGTTGCATGGTTGTTCACCCCGCCAGACATCTTAGATAACAAAAATAAGTAAATAAACAGGCACAACAGGCAGCAAACGCTCATAACAACGAGCACGTAAGCGATGCTGATCGAGCCTGCGGCCGCACTTGCGAGAAATACGCCAAGCGGAATAAAGCCCCGGTCTGCCATGATGACGCTCATTAACCGTCCGCGCATCCGTTCGGGAGCATGCATTTGGAAGAGGATGCGGCTCGCCGTGCGAAAGGCTTGCGAAAACAATCCCATGAGCAGCAAAGCTCCGGCAGCGAGCCAATAATTAGCGCTTAGCGAGAAGAAGAACATGGCGCCGACGAAGCCAAAGGCGAACCAAGGGATGTAAGTTATTAAGCGCACGGAATCCAGCCGCGCGAGCGCGTATGCTCCTATTACCGCCCCGGCAGCGGTAGCCGTGAGCAAGTAGCCGAAAGATTCGGAGCCTTGATGAAGTACGTCCGTTACGTAAATGGGTACCAAAGAGGAATAGGAAAAACCGAAAAACATCAAGCAGACGCTGAGCAGCAGCAAAAGCAGAAGCTTGGGCTGCGAACGCAAAAAAGCGGCAATCGGCCGGAACCCGCCCCGGTCGTTCGAAGCTGCCCCGGGCTCGGGACGGTTTGTGTTCTTCGGAATTGCAAACAATGTGGCGAACACGGTAATTTGAGCCAGCACATGAACAAAGAACAGCGGAGCAACACCGACGCGGGCCATCATTACGCCGGCAATAGCAGGCCCGATCATGCGCGCCAAATTCAGCATCGTTGTATACAGCGCAACGCCGCTTGCGATTCCCCCCTGGGGCACGATATCCGGCAACAGCGCATTGCGAACAGGAGGTTCCATTTCATCGAAGATGCCTCTCAGAAGAATCAGCGCAGAGAGGATCCAGATGTTTTTTTGTCCGGATGAAACGTACAAGGCGAGAATGAGGCCGAGACTTAATATGGGAATATACAACCAGATCAGAAGCGTACGCTGCGGAAAGCGGTCGGCAAGTAACCCTCCCAGCAGTCCGATGAACAAAGCCGGCAGCAGTCGGCAAAAATTGATAACCCCCAAATAAAAGGGGGAGGAAGTCGACGTAAGTACATACCAGTTAAGTGCGGTAACACCGACATAATCACCGATGGATGCGAGCAGGCTCCCTGTAAAAAAACGTCTGTAAACGGGAGAATTCCATGCGGATACCGGCTTCATCGCTTCTCCTGTCCCTTTTCAAAAAGCGGGTTGGCGGCGTTCGCATAAACGTAATTTTTGACGTTGCCGACCAGCCGCATTTTCGTTAAAGCCTTGATTTGCACATTAGGCGCGAACAGCGCTTCTTCATCGGCGGCCGCCTCTTCGGCAAAAGCCGCATCCTGCTTCCATTGGGCGTAGAGCTTTCTGCATTTGCCGCTGACGATAGACCAGAACGAGGATTCCTGTAAACCGTAACAACAGCTTAGAACGTTGATAAGTTCGCCCAAATGATTTTGCATAAGAGCGTGAATCAGCTTGGTTCTGGCATCGTGAATCGAAGCGATGATAGAGGCGCCTTCCCGGCAGGGCAAATCGAATCCCTGCTTGTGCAAGCGGGTGAGGTCGATGCGCGCTCCGCCCAAATCCCGGATCATCATGCGCACAGGAAGGCCGTCCCTGAACACGGTCAAGCTGTTCTGCAGGTGAGTTTCCAAGCCAATGCCATATTTGCTTAGCAGCTTTAATGGAATTAAGGCGATATCGCAATAGGCCGAGAAAAATGACAGCGCATTTGCGACTTCTTCGACTTCGTCGTCCGGGCAGCTTGCCCGAATAAACTGTTCGATCAAGAGCCGCCCGTCGGGTGCGGCCGTTTCCAACAGTGCTGCGCCAACGACAACGATTTCTCCATCGGCCAGAAACGAGTCGGGATTTTCCCGGAGCAGGAAAGCCAGATGCTTGGCTGACGGTTGGTTGTCTTCCGAGAGCGGCGACATATAGTTCACTCCGCCTATTTCACCCAGAATCCGAATGGCGGAGCGGCAGTCCGGTTCCTGCTCCATGATTTGGCGCAGCGTTTTCGTGAGCAGCGGACCGTTCTGAACGGCCTCGATCGAAAGCGCGCGGACGGCGCTCGTCGTTTGCACATTCATCGGCAGCTTGATGTGCGGAGCCGCCCCGCCTCCTTCGCAGGCCGTATCAGGAATAACGGTGCGAATGGACAAAGTGGGCCAGGCAGGGAGGGTTGTGTCAAGCAAACGAATATGGCCGTGCTCGATGTCTCGGCCGAACAGATCGAAGAGCGTATGCTCCCACTGCCAAGGATGGACGGGAACGATGAGCCATTCGCCAGCTTCATGGGTCCCGAATCGATGGGAGAATTCGGTTTCAAGTCCTTCGGCTATGCCGAAAAACAAAGCATTTACTTCAGCGAGCGTCAAATGGGTAAATGAGGATTGGACAAACTCTTGCTTCACAGCGGCAAAATGAAGCCGAATACGTTGCCCGAATTCGGGAGAGTACCGAAAAACTTCGTCAGCCGTCATCCCGATTTTTGCCTTGGCTCCAGGGTGAATGGGATGCCCGTTGAAAGCGAATTGTTCATACGAATAGGTCGGTCCGAAAGAAGCCCGTCCGTTCGATTCGAGAATGTGGCTTTGCCAGGCCAGGGCAAAGGCCAGATTGGCCGTGCTGTCGGCGACCTCATGCAAAAAAGTCTCCTTCTGTTTAACGGGGAAATCGCCTTCATCAGCGATATACCTGGCGATTTCCAAAGGAGACAGCGGGTTTTGAGCGGATTGCCGGTTGGACATGAGATGCGGGTTCTTCAACTTGAAGCGTGAAAACGACATTTGGCGTGTAACTGTAAAGGAAATATGCTGCTGGCTTTTTTCTAAAAAGCAGGCTAACTGCCGGTCAGATTCCCGGCCGGCGGCCAGCTCGACGCAGGTGCGGTCATCCTCCCATTCCCGGATCAGAGCGTTCAGCAGCCTTTCGGATATTTTTTCACGGGCGGCCGGCAGCGCATCCCTGTAGTGGCCGAGCAGAAGGGGAAGATGGTTTTCGATATATTCGAATATGAGCTGCTCTTCGACTGTATAACGGGTCGAGCGGTTCATGAAATGAAACATAAATCCACCAGCCTTGTCTGTTTTATGAAAATGATTCTCATTATCGAACTTGATTATAATAGCACCCCATAAATTCCCTTGTCAATAATATCCAAAAATTCAAAGGAAACTATTGACAATCGATAAAATTGAAATTAGTATTTTTGTGATAATGATAATTATTATCACTAAAGTCAATGAACATATTACGAAAGGAAGCTGCCATTCATGCTGCATGCCGCTTTTCTCCTTCACAGTCTGGATACCGAAGAAGAGGGAATTCATCATTATTTGCAAAACCATATTCCAGCGCTGGCAGAACTGTTTCTCACATTTCTGCCACGCGGACGCCAAGGTGTGCTGCACCGTTTGATTCAATCTATTGTTCGTGAAAATATTGCAGGACTGGCGGAGCGATCGTTTATCGAAGCGCAGGGCGGGAGGCTCGTCATTTCTATTGCCCAGGATGTTAGGCTTCTAATACCTCTGGGGCGGTCATTTTCATTTGGCCGGTTTGATATTGCGGGAGACGTTGAAATTGTGAATAAAGATAAGAGAGAGGTGATCTGCCATCCGGCAGAGGTTTTGACATGGTTGGAACAATATGGGGAGGAGGAAAATGAAGGGGACGAACGGCAGCAAAGATGGGAACGATTCAGGCGGGAGCTGAGCAACAGCGCAGCAAACCTGGCGCTTGCCTATGCGGAAGCGGAGTTGCGGAAGCGGGGACTGCTTCGGCCGCAAACGCAGGAGGGTGCGCTTGGCTTGGAGGATTGGCTGCGCACGTTGAGGCAAGCGGATGAGCGCTTCAGCACGCTTGCTTATTTCGAGCAGTGGGTGATTGAAGGCCATCCCATTCATCCTGGCGCCAAGCTGCGAATGGGCATGGATGCTGAAGATGTTATCCGCTATTGCAGTGAATTCGGCGCATCTGTCAAACCTGTGCTGCTTGCAGTTGCCAAAACCGAATCGCAGGAAAGCTCGCTCGACGAAAGCACCTCCAACGAGCTGCTTGAGAAAGATTACCCGGGTATTAATGCGCATGCGCAGCGATGGCTGGAGGAGCAAGGTCTGGATATGAAAAATTATAGGCTCATTCCCGTCCATCCCTGGCAGTATGAGCATGTTATCCGGCGTATGCATAAAAGCGCGATTCAGGACGGCACGATCGTCCTCATTCCCGACGCCGGCATTGAGACGACGGCGCTGCTATCCCTCCGGACACTGGCTCCGCTGCAAAAAGCGGGGGAAGGACGCCATCATATCAAAACGGCGTTAGCCATACAAACTACAGGCACGATGCGGACAATTTCGGCTGCCTCCGGGAACAATGGGCCAATCGTATCCGGGCTGCTCGAAGATATTTTGAGCAAGGAGAACCATTTCGGCGGAACTTTTTTTATCGTACCGGAGCGTTTGGGCGTCTATTATGATCCGTCGGACCGGTCGCTTTCCGCTTTTCAAAGAGCCGAGTTGAATAAAAATCTGATCACGATTTTTCGCGAAAATGTGGAATCCTTTGTGGCGGATGACGAAATCGTTATGCCAGCCTCAGCGCTGCTCGCGTTCTCTCCATACAGCGGGCTGACAGTCGTTGAAGAACTGCTGGATCAGGTTCTGCGCAAGGGGGAATATGCGTGCAGAGCCGAGGCCGCTGTCGCCTTTGTTCGCGAATACGCAAAGGTGGCGCTGCCAGCCTGTCTGACGATGTTCAGCCGTTATGGCATCAGCTTGGAGGGGCATTTGCAAAACTGTATGCCGGTGTTCAAAAATGGCCTGATCGACCGCATGTACATGCGCGATTTCGGCGGTGTTCGCATGCTGAAGCCGCGCCTTGAGCGGCAGGGAATGCTGCGGGAATTTCATCCCGATTCGATCACTTTGACGGATAATGAGCGCGATGTCCGCAATAAATTGATCTATCCTGTGATTCAAAACCACTTTGGCGAGCTTCTGGCATGCATCGCGCGTGCGCTGAACATGGCCGAAGAGCGGTTATGGATTCCGGTGGCGGAAACTTGCAGGGAAGCATACCGGACACTCAAGCACGATGATACGATCAGAGAGCAGGCCGAACGGGACGAAATTGCTTTGTTCGCCGATCGTGTCGAACTGAAAGCGATGACTACGATGAGGCTGCTTGGGAAAATAACGAGCTATACCTATTCGGAAGTTCCGAACATCCTTGCTGCTGTAAAAAATAATGATTGACATCTTGGATTTAATTGATAATGATTATTGTTATCGGTTATAGCGTTTTTTAAATATACATATTTTTGGGGGGCAGGTTTTCTATGTTTTCATCAAAAAAAATATCCGTCGTTCTTTCGGTTAGCATGATGGGGGCCGTTCTGTTGTCAGGCTGCGGCGCCGCAAACAAGGCAACTACGGCGGCATCGACTGGGCCCGGGGCTTCAACTGCTGCAGCGACTTCTGCGGCTGGATCGGCATCCGCGTCTCCGGCTGCGGGAAGCAAAACGGTAAAGCACGTCTGGGGAGAATCCGCCATCCAGGGCACACCCACCAAGCCGATTGCGCTTGATTTTTTTATCGTCGATATTCTTGCCTCGTTAGGCGTTAATCCGGTTGGCATTGCGGGAACGGGCAGTACGCGGGTTCCCGCGTACATCAAGGACAAAGTGGGAAATTTCACGGATATCGGTGAGCGCAAAGCTCCTAACCTTGAAGTGATCAGTTCCCTTAAACCTGACCTGATTATCGCGAACCCTGAGCGTGCCAAAACGATTAAAGCGGATCTTGAGAAGATCGCGCCTTCCGTGGCCCTGAGCGATAAGACGTATAAGGCGATCCTGGACGATGTCGATCTCCTCGGAGGCATTTTCAATAAACAGGACCAGGCGAAAAAGGTCCGAGCGGATTTGGAGAAGAAAATCAGCGACGCCAAAGGAAATGTGAAGAACCAGCCTTCCGTTCTGGTTGTAGGCGTTTTTGACGACGAGATGAGCGTTTGGGCCAAGCAATCGTTCCCTTCAAGTCTTTTGAACGATATCGGCTTCAATTATGCTTTTGCCGGCGATAAAGAGAAATCCGAAGGGACGGCCGATATCGCGACGATGACGATCGAGAAAATGGCCCAACTGGATCCCGACGTATTGTTCCTGTACGGCGATAGCATCGACAAGCTGCAGGCGAACCCTCTTTACAAAAATATGAAAGCGGCCAAAAACAACCTTGTGCTTACGGTGGAGCAGGATCTGTGGGCGCGCGCCAGAGGCCCGATTGCCGCGGGGTTAATGATCGATCAGGCCGTCAATTTCGTGAGCGGCGGGGCGAAAAAATAAATCTATGCGAAGGAAAATAGCTCTGTTCTTCGGGCTGTCCACCCTGCTGGGCGTGCTCGCCTGCATCGCGCTTGGCTGGCATGTCAAGGGATTGTCTCTTGACACTGCGGCCGAGCTATTTCGGGGGAAAGCCGATGATAGCCTGATGGTGTATACCGTATGGCATATACGCTTTCCAAGAGTTCTTCTGGCGATCCTCCTGGGCGCCGCTTTATCCGTGGCCGGATGTCTGCTGCAAGGCATTACCCGCAATCCGCTGGCAGACCCTGAAGTCATCGGAATTAATCAAGGCGCAACTTTATTCGTGGTGTCGGGCTTGCTGCTGCTCGGCACCAAAGACGTTTCTGCGCTCATTCTCGTTTGCGCTTTTCTGGGAGCATTGGCGGGAGGAAGTATTGTGTACGTTCTTTCTTTGCAAAGCCGGTTTACGCCGAGCCGTTTGGTGCTAGCCGGGATTGCCGTTTCACTTTTTTTTAGTTCGGTTTCTACAGGTCTGTTGCTGATGAACGAAACGACATTGTCCAATCTGATTTATTGGATGGCGGGCAAATTATCGGGCGCGGACTGGACCAAGGTCCGATTGTCCGCTTTCATTACCGTTCCGGTTATTGCGCTCGGATGGCTGCTGAGTCCCAGGCTGAATGTGCTGCTGCTGGACGATGAAGTAGCCGGAGGTCTCGGGCAAAATGTGAATGCGACCCGCCGGTTGGCGCTGCTCATCATAGCCGTCCTGGTTGGCGGCGCGGTTGCCGCTGCCGGACCGATCGGGTTCATCGGACTCATGGTGCCTCATATGGGACGCATGCTGTGGGGGCATGATTTCCGTGCGATGATTCCGCTTGCTGCCCTGCTTGGGGCAAATTTGCTGCTTGCCTCCGATTTGGCCGGGCAAGTTCTTTTTTATCCGGTTGAAACCCCCGTAGGCATTGTGACGGCACTGTTGGGCGTTCCATTTTTTATATACCTGATGCAGAGGAAAAGAGGAGAGATATTATGAGGACACGTCAACAGGTAATGAGCCGGCGGTTTACGCTGAGCCTGGTGGCGGGTCTGCTTCTTCTCCTTCTCTTTGCCGTACTCAGCTTGAGGCTTGGAGCGGTTCAGACGCCTTGGAGCGAAGTATGGCAGGGACTGACAGGCGAAGGGGTCGTTTTTCAATACCGTTTGCCCAGGCTGTTTGCGGCCATTATGGTAGGAATGAATCTGGCGGTAGCCGGTTCGATGATGCAAAGCATTACGCGCAATCCGATGGCCGCGCCGGATCTTGTCGGCATTAATGCAGGTGCAGGCCTCGTCATCGTGCTGCTTGTTTTGGCGGTTCCGGATTTTTCTCCGCTGCTGCTTCCCGCTGCGGCCTTTGCGGGAGCGGCGGGGGCCGGAGGGCTCGTGTATTTGCTTGCCAACCGGCGAAAAACGATGACGACGTCCCGCCTTGTGCTGAGCGGACTGGCGGTAGGCAGCGGTCTTCATGCGCTGATTACTCTCGTTTTGGTGCAATATGCGCCGAATGCCGCACAGGCGCTCGTGTTTCTCAAAGGCAGCTTCTACGCACTGTCTTGGGAACGCGTAGCGCTGCTCGCGCCCTGGACGCTGCTTGGCATACCGCTGGCTTACTTCGTTTCGCGCCAACTGACGCTTCTGCAGCTCGACGAAGCGGTTATCGCCGGTCTGGGCATTCCGGCTAACAGGATGAGGCTGCTGCTGCTTATTCTGGTCGTCGCTCTGGCGGCCAGCGCGGTGGCCATCGGCGGAACGATCAGCTTCGTCGGACTGATTGTCCCTCATTTCATCAAGTTCCTCATCGGCCCCGATTTCAAGCTTTCCACGCCGCTTGCCGCTTTGTCCGGCGCGCTGCTTGTCGTAATCGCCGACATGGCCGGACGGATCGTCATCCCGCCCGCCGAGCTGCCTGCCGGAATTATTACGGCTATTATCGGAGCTCCTTATTTCTTATACCTGCTCGTCAGAAAAGCATAGCGATCGGAAATGCCTTTGCATTTTGCCGAGGTAAATTATATTGTGAAAGGAGAACAGTTTTTCAGGAAGGGAAGAAGCGTGTATGAATTGCTTTGAACAAAGACAGAACCGGTTGCAGGAAGAGCTCCGGAAGCGCGGTTGGGCGGGTTTTCTGGTCACGCAAAACGTGGATATTTACTATTACTCCGGTTCGATGCAAACCGGGTACTTATTCGTTCCCGCCGAAGGGGAACCGTTATATTTGGTCCGGCGCAGCGTAGTCCGCGCGCAGGAAGAGGCGGCCGCGGCGGTCGAGCCGCTGGGCTCGCTGAAGACGCTGCGCGACCGGCTTGCAGCCCGGTACCCGGGGCTGCTGGACGGAGCCGCGCCGGTGCGGCTCGCCACCGAGCTGGACGTGCTCCCCGTCCAGCAGTTCCAGCGGCTGCAGGCCGCGTTCCCGGGCGCGGCCTGGGAAGACGGCGCGCTGCTCGTCCGCGAGCAGCGCATGATCAAATCGCCGGACGAGGTCGCGGCGATCCGCCAGGCTGCGCGCGTCGTCGACGCGGCGCTTACGGCCGTCATCCCCGGCATTCGCGAGGGGATGGCGGAGTTCGAGCTGATGGCGCTCATCGAGCATCAGCTCCGCCTGCGCGGGCACCAGGGGCTTATGCGCATGCGCGCCTACAATTCCGAGTTGATCACCGGAATGGTGGCGGCAGGCGCATCGGCGGCGGTGCCCACTTATTTTGACGGGCCGGCCGGGGGCACGGGGCTTCACCCGTCCAGCCCGCAAAGCTCGGGCCGCGCGGCGATCCGCCGCGGCGAACCGATTCTCGTCGATCTCGGCTGCTGCATCGACGGCTATTTGATCGATCAGACGCGTACGCTCGTGATCGGCGGTTTGGACCCCGAGCTGCAGCGCGCTTACGAGACGGCGGAGCAGGTGCTCCGCGCCACGGAAGCAAGGCTGCAGCCCGGCACGATCAGCGAGCATCTGTATCTGCTCGCGCTCGATCAAGTGCATGAAGCGGGCCTCGGTGCCCACTTCATGGGGTACGGCGATGACCAAGTGAAATTCCTTGGTCACGGCATCGGGCTCGAGATCGACGAGCTGCCCGTTCTCGCCAAAGGCTTCAAATACCCGCTTGCCCCGGGTATGGTCATCGCCATCGAGCCGAAATTTACATTTCCCGGCCGGGGCGTTGTCGGTATTGAAGAAACGTATCTGATCACGGAAACGGGATTCGAAAAGTTAACGCTTTCAAAAGTGGGGGCAATCTCCATATAACCTCGTGATTTCCCATAAAATGTCTGTCTCCGATGCGAAAAGTGGAGTATAGTTAATACATATAATGGAAATAGGAGATGCGCTTAGCGTATGGACTTTTTAGGGTTCATGATTTTCGGGGTTCTTGAATTGTCTGCCATATACTTTTTGATTTTCAGATTGTTCAAGATCGATTTATATGTGTTCTCGATCGTTTTCGCGAGTGTATTAAGCAACTTTATTTCCTACACCCTGCGCGAGGTTTATCATTTGACCAGCTCGGATATTATTATCCAGATGCTGCTTATGGTGGCATTTTGCTGGCAGCTATTCAGAATTCAACTTTTTTACTCCGTGATCATGGTCAGTATCGGTTATATCGCCTTTGTCGCTTTGCAAACGACACTGTTTTTGCTTGCCAATTGGTTCAAGCTGGTACCGGATGTACTTAACCCTACATCGCCGATTGCGTATATTTTGCAGACTGTCTCGGCTTGTTTTACGTTTGGCGCAGGCTGGTTTGTACACAAAAGCAAGAAGGGTTTTAACTTTGTGCCTCATAGCCCGCAAAAAAACGTGCTTAAAGAACAAAGCAAAAATGCATGGATGCTCCTTTTATATTGCACGGCTACGCTGGTCCCGCTCTTGCTTAGCGTGATTTTTGCCTTGAGCGAATCCAACAAATGGTTTTTCGTGATACCGATCGCTTCATGCTTGATTTTGTGGGCGCTTTTATACTGGGCGTACAAGAAGGAACAAAGCTATGATTGACAAGCTCGCAGGTCGCATTGCCGTTGCGGTGAAAAGAGCGAACAGCGAGCAGACGGCTTCCGTTGAAGTGCTTCAATATGCGCTCATTATTTATATCAATACAAGCCTTATTTTCATTCAATGCCTGCTCATCGGCTGGCTGACGAACAAGCTGCCGGAGACGCTGCTTTGCTTCTTGGTCTTCACGGTATTGCGTTTTTTTAGCGGAGGCAAGCACGCAAGCTCTACGGTGGCATGCAATCTTTTGTCGACTTTGGTATTGGCGTCAATTCCCCACCTGGCTGTTGAAGATACGAAGTGGGTGCTGCTGGAGACTATCGCCAGCTTATCGATCGTGGCTATGTTCGCTCCAAACATAGATAGCGAAACTGATATCGACGCTCGCTACTATCCGTTATTGAAAGCCGTTTCACTCTGCATCGTCGTCTCTAACTTATTTTTTCAGTCGGGGTATATCGGCTTGTGTCTATTGGCGCAATCCGTTACCATAATACCATGGTGGGAAAGGAGGACAAGAGTATGAAAAAAACAGCAGCGCTTCTTGCTTCCAGGGTGCTTTCCGCTTCGGCCAAAGTGTTTGTCAAAACGAATAAAGCTGTGATGTCCAGTCCCAAAGCGCCAAGCGAACTTCGCAAGTAACACATTTTTTTAGTTGGAGTTGGAAGGAATTCATGCGGGTACTAGCTAGAGACGGAACGGTTCATGAACTGAAGGAATCGGAAATTTTATATTTTTCTATTCACAAAAGTGAAATATCGGTTCACACGGCTCATGCGGAGTATATCCTTCCAACGAACTTCGAGCAATTGCAGCAGGCATATGCGGAATTAAATTTTGATCGGGTGGATAGGTCTTACATTGTGAATCTGGACAAGGTTCAGGGATATCATGCCGAAAGGCAATCCGTTTTTTTTAGCGATGGAACTTTTGCTCCAGTTTCGGAGAGACATCAGAAAAAGATCATTCAATATTTAAATGAAAACAAAAAAAGAGACTGACGTCATTGGGCGCGAGTCTCTTTTTGTCTTTGCAGCAGCAAATCCATCTCTTTCCAAGAGGCCTGAATTTGTTCGACTGCGGGAACGGGAGTCCGGTTATAACCTATCAAAATAGCGAGCTCCAAGCATTCCTCAAATGCGGTATCGGCTTTTCTTAAATTGTTATTTACTTCCATGGCGTGCTCCTCGATCCATTATTCTGTGTCATTTCATAATTGGTTTCGTACTTTGCAATTCGCCAACTGCGTGCTGATTTGGATGAATATGGTATCTTTTCCTGTGTTCAAATCATACCATAGCGCCGTAGCGGCTGTATGCAGGTATTTAAAATTTAAAAATAACTTGACGTGATTGTAATTTTATGGTAAAGAAAAACTGCCCAAGAAACATGATTGTTTCAAGGACAGTTGTACCATTAAGTTTAGATTTTTTCAACAACTTTATCTATCAAACCGTATGCCTGGGCCTCGGCTGCCGACATGTAGAAGTCGCGGTCGGAATCCTGGTATATTTTTTCTATAGGCTGTTTGCTCGTTTCGGACAAAATGCGGTTCAAGATTTGCCTTGTCTTGAGAATGTGATCGGCGCGGATCTTGATGTCGCTGGCTTGCCCCTGTGCGCCTCCCCATGGCTGGTGAATCATGATCTCGGCATTAGGCAGAGCCAATCTTTTGCCCGGGGCTCCGGCCGTCAGGAGGATTGCGCCCATGGAAGCGGCCATGCCTACGCAAATCGTAGAGACATCGGGCTTAATGAAGTGCATCGTATCGTAGATGGCGAGTCCCGCAGAGGTGGAGCCGCCCGGCGAATTGATGTACAGGGAGATGTCCTTTTCCGGGTCTTCGGCGGAGAGGAACAGGAGTTGGGCAATGACGGCGTTCGCTACCTGATCGTCAATGGCGGTGCCGACGAAGACGATCCGATCCTTCAGCAGCCGGGAGTATATGTCGTAGGAGCGCTCACCGCGACCGGATTGTTCAACGACCATAGGAATATAATTCATGGCAATCATCCTTTCGTATTTATGCTGCCTTGCCTTGTACGGTGCTGCTGCCGGCATACGGTTTTTGGCCGAATCCCGAGGATACGATGAGAAGCCGGATAGGCTGATTCGGTCCGGCCGAAGAGATGCTTCTGCTTATAACGGTAGCCTCGGAATCTGCGTTAGCGGCGGCCGGATTGCGGAAGCTTTCGATCGGGACGACGTTGTTCTCCGAGTTTTTAACATCTGCGGAAGTTTGCTCCCATACGATAACAGGAGCGGCGACGCGCTGCGGCGTACTTGGTTCTTGTTCGTGCTTCTTCACAGATTTTTCCCTCCTTATCCTTCTTGCGGCTTCGGATACACGGCGAGCATTACGTGATACAAGCTGCTTCCTTCGGGGCTGCAGCCGTATCTTTCGACAAGCTGCTGAACCAGGGCGGCGTATTCCTCGACAAAAGCGGACCGCTGCCGCTCATCCGTCAAATTCACCTGCAGCTGCATGGCGGCGCTGGGCACGATTTCATCGGCATCGGACTGTTCCATCAGCAGGAGCGCATCTTTTTTCATCCGCTCGGAAGCCGTGATGAGGTGGGCCAGCGAGCCTTGATCCTTCATTTTCTGCATGGTCTCCGGTTTCATGCTTAACGATTCGGCAAGCACAAAAGTTTTGGCAACAGCCCGATACAGCACCTCGACGAGATTGCGAACCTGACGGGTGCCTGTTTTGCGTACCAGGCCCGCCTTTTCCAGAGCTTTCAGGTGATAGTTGATGCGCTGGGCCGTTTCACCCAACTGTCGTGCTACTTCAGCGGCGGATGCAGGCTCCATCAGCTGCGCGAGGATTTGGCCGCGAAGCGGGTTCAGCAGAACCATCGCCTGTTCGGGAAGCTCGATGTAATAGCTTTCTTGAATGTCGTTCATCATGGAGAAATGCCTCCATTACAAAATATATGTTACGTAAAAATATTTTATTACGTGAGTGAGGATTTGTCAAATGCATTTGTTTAATTTGGTGTTGGTTTTATTTTCACAGAACAATTATTCCTTCTTGAGGAGTCCATCAACCTGCTTTCACTCTCGGATGCTGAGATCGGGGATCTCGAACGAAAATTGTATGAGAGCAAGCTGCTTTCCGATTCGCAGATTAAGTCTATTCAGAAAAAGGAACTTAAGGGTTGCTCACGATATGGACTGAAAACCTTCGCGGGGAAACATTGGAGCAAAATGATCGAGAATGAGACCCTGCGGAACAACTTCGTCGAAAGTGTACCGGCTTTGGGGGCTGTAGTGATAGGCATAGCTTTTTTTGTTTAAATCAAAAGAAGTATCTCCCGAACAAGGAGATACTTCTTTTTTATGACTTCATAAAGCTGCCTTTTACGGCTCGAACCGCTTGCCTTATTTTTCCAAGATGGCGATCGCTTCGATCTCGATTAAAAGATCAGGACTGACAAGTTCAGACACTCCGATGTGAGAACGAGCCGGTCTATGTCCATTGAAAAAGGCGTTATAGACTTCGTTTACTTCATTTTGCAGATCCATACGCTTATTAAAGATGGTTGTCTTAACAATATCGTTGATCGTACCTCCGGCGGCTTCCACGACAATTTTGAGATTTTCAAGAACAATTTGCGTCTGTTCTTTAATCGAGCTCGGCAGAGACATACCCGTATCGCTTTTCTCGGACTTTGGAACCCAACCAAAAGAGGGATGACCGTAATACAGAGGATAGGCCGTAGCACCCGAGAGGTATAAGGTTGTTGTTGTTCCGTGCTTCACTTCATAACCTAACGAAAATGGCATATCGTCAACATAACCAGGCAAAACAATCGTTTTTTTCATTTTTAAATAAAGCCTCCTTTTTGAAATCTGGAATTTACCGGGCTCAAATTGAAGATGCGATGATGATACTACCGGTCTTGTTGGCGGCCACGATGGCATCCGTCGCTCCCGCGCCGATATCGTCGCCTGGATAAAGCCTGCTTCCGATGAAGAAGTGTTTATCAGTCCGTAAGTCTGAAAGGCGAAGAACAATACCGGAGAAAATAGACCCAGGGGAACCACTCTCCATATATCGCGCAGTGTAAACCTTATGTGAACCCAGCCGAACATGATTCTGGCCGTAATCATTGAAAAATGCCCCTCGCCACTCATTTTAAACATATGTATTATGTACTACAATATAAGAAAAATACATCTGTATCGGTACAGATACATCTCGGGGCTTATTTTGATGCATAAATTTTTGCTAGTATTAAGAGATTTGGAACAATTAATCTCTAACCATACTTACAAAGAAGGAGATAAACTTCCTTCCATTCGTGTTCTTGCAAATCAATACAACATGAACAAAAATGTTTCTCGCGCGCGTACAGATGAGATCGAGAAAGGCGTCAGTGAATTAGGTAAGCGTCAAATAGCCCACACCTTGTAATCAAGATGAGGGCTATTTATGTTTTTAGTCAGCCTTAAACGCGCGACAAGTCAGTGGTAGCGACGACGACATGGCAGCAGGCTATCTAACACTTCTAGTCGTTTCTCCTTATGCTTTTGAGCATTAGTCAACTCCATTTGCTTCTTTGGGAGAATGAATTAGAAGATTATGATCGATCGGTGAAGACATGACAATCAGGATTGTATAGGTTCCATATTTATCGCATTGATTGCCAAACTCTTCGAGCGTGCGTGTGGATTCCGTCACTACTTTTAATAAATAACTGTGTTCTCCGCTTATGCGGTGGCACTCGGCAACATGGGGAGATGCATGGACAAAATCAAGAAACGCCAAGCAGTCTCTAGTCTGAAACAACATATAGGCTGCCGCATGCTTCCCAATTTTTTCAGGAGAAATGACGGTACGATACTCTTCGATTATTCCCTTTTCTTCCATTCTCTTAACTCGTTCCGTTACAGCAGGTTGGGACAATCCCACGCTTTTACCCAGCTCAGTCATTGAAATCCTTGCCTGGTTTTGAAGATAGAAGAGGATTTGTTTGTCTACATGATCCACTTTGAGTGTCCTCCTTTAAATTAAAGGTATTTTAAATAAATAACTTTTATTTCTTTGTATAATCATCATATTTGATTTGATGTGTTATGTAAAATGAAAGATTTTAATTATATAATATGACAAGACTCACATGAATAAGGGCGATTCACACATAAGAAGTCAGAGAGGAAGGGCAAGTAATGAGCAAATACGATTTAAATAAGGCAGGTACAGAAGATTTACAGGCACGTATTGATGAGGTCGTTGATTGTACAATTGACGAAAAAAAGCTGGCTGGTGCTGTTACCCAATCTAAGTTTGGAGGGTTCTCTCGATGACTCTCTCCCATTCCAGCAAAAATATAATCGCATTGGCCGCGATATGTTTGTCCGCGCTAATGTTCGGCCTCGAAATTTCCAGTGTGCCAGTGATACTTCCGACCTTGGAAAAGGTATTGCATGGCAATCTCAAGGATATGCAATGGATTATGAACGCCTACACCATTGCTAGTACGACAGTTCTAATGGCTGTTGGAACGCTGGCTGACCGGTTTGGAAGGAGGCGTATTTTTATTATCAGCCTCGTCTTGTTCGGCATTACATCCTTGATTTGTGGCTTGGCACAAAGCACGTCAGTTCTGATCGTCAGCCGGTTTCTTCAAGGCGTGGGTGCTGGCGCGATGCTGATTTGCCAGATAGCAATTCTTTCGCATCAGTTTCAGGAAGGAAAAGAACGCAGTAAAGCCTTTAGCGCATGGGGGATCGTGTTCGGTATCGGCCTCGGTTTTGGACCCATCATCGGCGGCATGATTGTGGCTATTTCGAACTGGCATTGGGTTTTCCTGGTCCACGTCCCGCTGACCATCCTCACTTTGATCTTTGTTTTAGGCAGCGTAGAGGAGTCCAGCGATCCGCAGGCGAAAAAGTTGGACATTATCGGCATCGTCATGCTTTCGTTGACGGTTTTTGGGCTGGCATACTTTATCACGCAAGGGCCGGAACTCGGCTTTACCAGCATAGCCGCCATCAGCACCCTTGTTGCAACGGCAGCATGTTTCATTATTTTTCTGTTTGCGGAAAAGCTCAGCACCCATCCGATGTTCGACTTTTCCGTATTCAGGATACGTAATTTTTCCGGCGCGCTCTTTGGCTCCGTCGGCATGAATTTCAGTTTCTGGCCGTTCATGATCTATCTGCCGATCTATTTCCAGAGCGGTCTTGGTTACGGCACCGTGGCAGCTGGGCTGTCTCTCTTGGCTTATACGCTGCCCACCCTGGTGATTCCGCCTCTGGCAGAGCGCCTTTCGCTCCGCTATCAGCCGCGCATAGTCATCCCATCGGGTCTGTTCATCATCGGCATAGGCTTCATTTTGATGAAATTTGGCAGCGGCGGCGATCACGCCAACTGGTTGACCATGCTCCCCGGTTCCCTGTTGGCTGGTATTGGGCTTGGCTTAACCAACACGCCTGTGACCAACACGACCACCGGCTCGGTTCCGAGTACCCGTGCAGGCATGGCTTCCGGCATAGACACGAGTGCCAGATTGATCAGTCTAGCCATCAACATCGCCGTGATGGGATTCATTTTGCAGGAAGGCATCCTGTCTTATTTGAAGCAGGTCCTTCCTGGGACTCTCGATATAACGCAATTGCGGACTTTGGCCGAGAAAATAGCCGCTGGAAACACTACATCTCTCAAGCAGGGTTTACCGGAACTGTCCTCTCTGGATGCGTCCGGAGCCGTGGTCCACGCGGCTCTTGTGCACGGATTTGGCTTGGTGATGCTCTATGGTGGCATTGGCGTGTGGATTTTGGCCGCGATCAGTTTTATGATTTTTGGATCCAAGAGAGCAGCTAGAGTGTGAAGGGCATCGCGCCTGTACAAGCTAGAAAAGTACCCTTGTAAATTTTTGTCCCGTTTAGGTGACAATCCAAATCCGATGTTAGCGGGGGCATAAATTGCCCCTTGCATTTTATAAGAAACGAAATGAATGGCGAGGATCATACTACACATGATTCATACAAATGATTTTACGTCTACTCAGCAGTTACAATTTGCTCTCATTGATGCTCGATCCTTTTCTTTCAATCGTGGGCAAGAATAACAGTAACCGAATTCAGTATCCAAGCGATAAGCAAGACAGCAGGCTGTTTTTACTAACATCTTTTGTTCAGGGTTATTCGGGTTTTCAATGAATTTAAGCTTAATATCAAACGGATTTTTGCGGAGTCCGAACGCACTTGCATCGACACCATGAGTAAGGATTTTATAATGGTAAAGGATACTCTTCTTGCTTTCCTCGTCCGAAGCTTCGGTCAGTTCTTCTTCCATTTGAGCATATATCGTATTGATTATTTGACCCCATAATGGAATGACATTTATATGGGCCAGTTGGGACAAAATTTCTATTAAAGGTCTTACGTGCTCCCTGTAAAATGAATAGAGTACTTTCCTACACCAAGCATCACGGTCCATATTCGGAATTTGGATATACCGCACTTCGCTGATTTTAAATGAAAACGAGGGGTACTGAGCACCGGCATATAGTTGTACGGATAAATTCCTTAATGATAAATCCAAAATTACCCCATCACTGCGAAACAACATGTTCTGCATCGCCCCGCACACTCCCGCAAACCAGCTACAGAAAAAGGCTGCTGCTGCAGATCGTTCACCTGCTTTGATGAGAGGGCCGTACGTGTCGATTAAGCACATCATATTTTCTAATTGAATTAGATCGAATGCAGGCATGGTAAGCACGGTATTGTATGGCTCATACAAAGTCAGGAAAAACTTCTCTTCCAATTGTTTGAAGTCCACCGTGTCCATCGCTTGTCACCTCATTGTTTTTTTATCTTTTCAAATGCAAGAAGTACTTCATCAATGGCATTGCTGTCTGCCAAAGGAGACATGCCCAAACTAAACCATTCTTTGCCTCCCATGATGTAAACTTGGTTTTTCTTTACTGCAGTCATATTCATCCACAATGAACTATCTATCAGTTCTTTATATCTCTTTTGAACCTCTTCACTGGACTCATCATCGAGCTGTAAAATGATATGATCAGGATTATATTCGGGAATTTTCTCTAAAGAAATCGAGACGCTCAATTCATTTTGCGGATAGTTTTTAACTGGTTTCAAGCCTAATTCCTTATGGATGAAGCTGCCCCGATCGATATTTTCTCCGTAAATAACCAGTCCCTTTGCCATAACCATCATATACATAACCGTTTCGTCTCCAACAAGGGTATGGAGCTTTTCCTTGGCATTAGCTTTTTTATTTTGCAATTCTTGAATGACCTTTTCAGCCTGATCCTTCTTGTTGAAAACCTCACCAATATCACGCAACTCATCACGCCAATTTTCCCGCTGTGGCAAAAGCACGGTTGGTGCGATTTTGGAAAGCTGATCATAATCCTTATCGGACCACCAAATGGGCGCAATAATGAGATCCGGCTCAGCGGCTAAAATCGCTTCAAAATTAGGTGTTTGGGCAATTCCCGTCTTCACCGTATTTTTAAACGCTTCTTTTAAATAGGAAGGGAGTTCCTGATGATAGTTTTGTATCACAACCGGCGTCACACCAAGTGCATACAAAAACTCCGGATAAACCACTGAAAGTCCAATGACCCTTTTAGGTTCAGATGGAATGCTGATGTCTCCTTTTGGACTTTTTACTACTCGTTGCTTATCGGGTAGACTTGATTTGGATTTGACCGAATCTCCAGCTGCCGTGTCAGTCTTGTTCGGCTCAGTGTTCTTGTCTGCACAGGCAGTACTCAACATTAATAACAATACGATAACTATTCCCACAATCGAACGTCCGTTTTGCTTCATTCACCGATACCCCTCTTGAATTTTTAGTTTGCAAAGTGATAATCTTTCAGTAAGATTGATTATCATTATTATATAGAAGGAGTATAAATGATTTTGCGATATCGGAACATTGACGATACAGACAAATTTCTATGCACGATTCCGCCAAAGCTTCAGCGCTTCATCGAGCATCAGTTCATGCGTAAATGCCGTATATTCTACCCAAGGATATGAAGGAAGCAAGTCAACCCGACCGTTTCTGACTGCTTTCAGACCGCACCATGACTCAGAGCGCACGAGCGTTTGCCAACTGGCATTTGACAGGGCATCTTCGTCCAAGATGAGCAATAACCGATCCGCATCGAAATCCGCCAGTTGATCAGGTATCACTTGCTGATCCGGATTCATGCGATCGACACCACGCGCGGGCATAATGTGCAGATCGTCATAAAACACCGTGTCTAAGCTCTTATAACCCAATACTTTGTACCGATCTCCTGTGATTCTCAGGATGAGGAGACTGTCATCCTTGACAGTGTGTTTCACCTGTTCACTTACAAAACGGGCCCTTCGCTCATAATTTTCAAGCCATGTTTCTGCTATTGTTGTTTTGTCCAGAAACTTCGCAATTAAGCGTAAATGCATACGCCAATCATTCTCCATCCAAGGAACAAAAAATGCGGGCGCGATTTTCGTGATCCTTGCCTGTTCCTCAGCATTCACGAAGATGTCGATTCCGATAATAAAATCAGGATCAGCAAGCCCCAGTTCTTTCCTCTTTATCAAATCATTTGAACTTAACGACAGTACCGAATCCGTTTGATACTTTCTCTTGTAATAATCGGTCCATGGATGGTCGGCAGGTGCGGCACAGGGAGTGATTTGAAGCGGAATCAGTTGTCCGATGTTAAACATATGGTAAGCGACGATTTTTTGCCTGTTGTTTCTCATAAATGCCGCTGGAGGTATACCTGATATCTGTTTAAATTTGCGTCGAAAATAAATATCATCCTGGTAACCTACATGCCGGGCGATATCCTTGAGACGATATTCTCCTCCCGTCTTCATGAGCTGTTGCGCCTGCTTGATCCGGAAGACAGTCAAATAGTCAATCGCGCTGCAGCCATACCTTTTCTTAAATAATCGCATAAAATGACGGGAACTGATTCCTGCTACCTTGGCCAAATGTTCTACCGTCAGTTCTTGTTGATAATGCTGCTCTATATAGGCTTTCACACATTCAAGTACCGCTTCCAAATCATTTCCTTTTACAAGAAGAGCATCTTGCAAGATGGTATAGAGAACTTCTTGAAAGAGAATTTGACTGCGAAATCGTTTCAATCGGTCCTCGCCCTGCAAGTAGTCACAAATGGTTTTGCACAAAGCGTTAACGGAAACCGGAGAAGAAACGATAACTTCTCCTTTTACCGGGAACCGACTGTCTCGTTTGATAATCTGTATAGGATTGTCTGACGATCCGACATCCCCAATTACATCGAATCGCAAATGAAAAAAACCACGTTCATCAAAGGAATGCGCTGCGGCTTCGATAAGTTGACCAGGAGTACAAATATAAACGCTGCCTTCTCGCATCTCGATGAATTGCCCATCAACGGTCAGCCAACCTTGTCCACTTGCTGCGACAAAAAGCATGTGCGACTCGCTGAATTGAAGCCGTACTACCCATTCGTTTGGATTGTTCTTGATATGTCTGATCTCCCGAAGCTTAAACCACATGTCTTCGAGCGAAATATAATTGGTAATTTCAATGTTCTTATCTATTTCAATCATTTAAAATCACCGTCCTTTTACTAAGGAACATTCTAGCTCACAATCGTTCTCGTCGCAATTGTGTAAGTAAGCTGCACCCGAAAGAGGCCGAGATGGTCATTGCGGCATACGAAACCACAATCGCTGAATCCAAGAGAAAAATCATTGTTAAAAGGCTGCCTTCTTGTGTTTTCCGGTTGCGGCTCCATAGACGAAGGCGGTAAACACCGTTATATACGGGACGGTTACGATGATCGTCCAAACCTTGCTAACGAAGTCATTGTAATATTGAAAATCCGGAACGACTTGATTGCTCATCGCCCATAACAGGAGAGCGGTTGGAAGGATGAATGGCGTGTAATGATGTTGCCGTCCACTAATTTGGGCTAAACCGAACATGATCATCAAAAAACAAAGCGTAATTTTTAAAAATACCCCCAAGAACCAAATTATGCCGATTACGGCTTCGAATCGTTGAAAAAATTGACCGATTACAATCAATTTCGCTATGGAAAAGGTTGGATACAATTGATTCGCCGACACAGGGGCGCTTTGCACGCCAATCGTAATCAATATTCCTAACGTAAGTAAGATTCCCGATAGGATGATCATAGAGATCATTCCCCGTACGATTTTTTTCTTGACGGGTACGTATGTAAGGAATGCGCTGAAACAAAACAGCTCCATGAACGGAAAACTTATCACGGGGTAAACTCCTTGAATGACGGGAAACCAGCCGTTGGCGAGAATCGGACGAATGTTATCAAACGTAAAGCGGCCAAGCACGAGCGACAGTATCAGCAAATAGGAAATGATCATGACCGGAAGAATGACTTCATTGACTCTGCCTATATTGCTCATTCCCTTAGACGATGAATACATGACGAGGAGCAGAACCAGGATTTGATAAATCCATGGATGGGTATGCGGCAGAAGATGCGTGATCGAAAAATTACTGAGATTCCTCACAATAAGCGAGTTTAAATAAAGGTATAAAAAAATAATTTGAATATTGACGAACTTACCGAGCCATTTTCCAAGTATGCGCTCCATAATGACATAAATGGATTCATACTGATAGGACTTTATGAAGAAGAGCCATCCTGCATTCAAGCCGATGCCAAGGAGCATGGCCAAAAGCATGGAAATCCAGGCATCTTGCTTTGCAAAAACAGTCGTAATAACTGGAACGAGCAGCATGGCGCTGCCGACCAAGAAGGTTACGGACAAATAAAGTAATTGCCGGGAACTAAGTGTGTGCTCCATCTTTTTATCCTCCGAACAAGATATTGTAAATAGGGAGATATAAGGTTTTAAACCAAGTCGTTGCTGGAAATAGATCATATCCGGCCAAGAAGCCGAGCGTATAAATCACTGAACATATCCATACGCAGACGGGTACGATGTTTCCGCTTTTCCCTGCATTATTTTTCATGTATGCTTTTGGACACCTTTCCGCTGGTGATTAACCGAATATCAACATTGATTTGGGCGGACAATTCCGGGATTATGGTTTCCCAGTCCGTTTTTCTTTTCAGCCATTCTTTCGGGTAATGCTGATTTAAAATATCGCCAAATCCGAAAACATCCGCTTTCATGTTCTGAGCTTTCTTTATGGCGCTCGCTATTTCATTTTTTATTTCGTATTCTAACTCATGTTCCATCTGTTTGTTCACGTTCGGATCTTCCACCTTGATCGGACAAGTTACTTCTTCTAGCATTCCGTTTGCTTTAACATAAATATTGAACTTGATTTGATTGCCGGTTATGACTGGAGTGACGCGGGAACTAATCTGGCTCAACGTAGCTCCGATAAATCCATTTTTTTCTTGGCAAGCCGTTTGTATTAACATCGATTTTGCAAAGAAATGCCGGATAAACACCCAACCGCGTGTTTGTTCCGAAGTAAACCAGCCTGCAAGTTTATTTTCTTTGAAAAGGGGGAACCCCGTTAAAACGTGATCCTTTTTACCGTCGGTTTGTACCATGGCAACTCCCATACCGACAAAATCGCCCTTTCCCCCATAATGCCAACGAGTAATATCGTCTATTTCGATGCCACGTTTCATCCCCATGAACCCGGAAGAAATATCCGCTTTTTTTAACATTTCCGTTCCCGTATTTTGCTCAAGCGGACTTTTGATCATAAGAACTTCTTTAGCTGAAGCATGTTTTGCCACGAAAAATTGGACAGTTTTCCTTAATTCATGTTGGCGTTCAACAAAATCAGTTACAGGTCGGAGCCCTTGCGTTTGGGCAAATTTTTCACCGATGGCGATAAAAGTGAGGTCCGAAAAAAATAGTTCTCGATGGAGCAGGTTTTTGCTTCGCTGCAAGATGTCAATGATCGACTTTCCTTTCACGGAAAACGGATATACCGGGGATTTCCCAACTTCTTGGTCGCCCGATTTTGCGGTTTTCCCGCCCGGACTTATGATCTGAAACGTGATTTCCATTCCTTCGTTGCTTTCATCGATGCCCATGCTAGTTGCAATGGCCAGCTCATTTAATTCTCTACGCAAGTTGCAGCCTGACAAACAAACCATCATAAATATGAGAGGAATCAACCCTAAGGCAATTGATGTTTTATTTATCATCTTTTCCCTTCCAATTAACGAATTTTTCGATATGACTCCACCGCAACGGAAGTCGAAATAATCCGTCTTTGTTTCTTTCCGTTTGAATTAGAGTAAGTGTAGTGAAATAAGGCTTTCCGGCCGATTTCAAGGAGCAAAGATGGATTAGAACGGCAGTGGCAAACACCACGATCCCGACTAACCCCAAGGTAGAAGCCAATACCATAACCACAAATCGTAATAATCGGGATGTTGTTGCGAAATTGTAAGTTGGCGAAGTAAAGCTGGAAATGGCAGTCAAGGATACAACGATAACTACTGCAGGTGATACCAGGCCTGCCCGGACCGCCGATTCTCCGATAACGATCGCACCCACGATGGAAACGGTGGGACCTACAGCTCTTGGCATGCGAACGCCGGCTTCGCGCAATATTTCGAAAATAAACTCCATCAAAAGCGCTTCCACGAAGGTAGGGAAAGGAATTCCTTCTCTTTGCTGTACCAAACTTATCAGCAGATCGGTTTGAAGCAATTCTTGATGGAACGTTGTGATCGCAATATAGAACGCCGGCAAGCTTAGTGAAACGACATACGCGGCGAGTCGGATAAGCCGTAAAAGAACAGCGATGTCAAACGTCTGATAGTAATCTTCGGAAGCGTGAAAAAATGAAACAAATGAGGCTGGGGCAATAAGCACGAATGGGGTTCCGTCAACGATGATCGCAATTTTTCCTTCCGAGATGGCTGCTGCAGCGCTGTCCGGTCTCTCGGTAGAAAGTAATGTTGGAAATGGGCTGTACTGATCTTGAATCAGTTCTTCGAGCATACCGCTATCAAAGATTTGTTTCGTTTGCAGGCTGCCAATTTTATCTTCAATGTTTTGCAAAGCTTCTGTATCGACCGTATCTTCAAGAAACGCAATGGCAACAGTAGTATGTGTCGTTTTTCCGATCACATAATTTTTTATGCGTAAATGATGGTTTTTAATTTTTTTCCTAATCAAAGAAATATTGACGGTGTAATTTTCCACAAACCCATCACGGGGACCCTTAACCAGCGTTTGATTTTTGGGCTCCTCCACATTCCTGCCTTCTCCTCCAGGCGCCGAAGCAATGTAGGCTTCATTTGCATGTTCTATAAAAAGAATAAGATGTCCGTCTAATAATCCTTCTATTACCGAACTCATCCGGCTCACACGCTTCATTTGGCATGATTTCACACAACTTGCGAGTATTTCCGGCGTTATCGTGGTGTCCGGATTTTTTTTTATTTGCAGATCCAGTAGTGGAGTGAGGAAGGATTGGCTCAAAAAGAAAGGATCGATAAACCCTTCTATGTATGAAATGGAAAAGGGCACGGGCAAATGGACGAAAGTCTGATTTACAAAATCCGGACTGTCTCCAAGAATGGATTTCATATACTCCGTGTTTTCGAATACATTTGTTGATATCGATTTGTGGAGAACATCCTCCTTGTTCCGCTGTTGCTGCACCACAATGAAACGCCCCCAAGTCCACTCATTATTTCCAATGAAACACAATAATATCATTTGCCAACGACCCGAATTTATTCGCTTTGGGTATGAGCGTCGCTGTAGGCCTGCATGAGAGAGCTTTTTAGATGCCCGACTCGACTCCTTCTCCTGGGCAGAGTACAATAAGTCTGCTGATAGCTGTTGATGATTGGCGGATTCCATTCCATTCTTATATCCGATTCAAGGAAAGGTGCACGGTGCAACGCGCCGAGGAGGCGGAGACTAGCGGTCAGGCGATGGAGCGCGCGCGGCGGCGGCATCAATCGGCATCGGGGCCGAGATCGGAAGTGTTGTTGTCGTTACCGCAACGCCTGGACGTATCTCACGCTTGGTCAGCTGGATGATACGGCATGCTGCTAAGAAAACAGATCTGCCTACCAACAGATTATTCGATCTGCCAGCATAGCTTTAATGCTACGGGTAATACCGCTATATGAATTCCATCCGCGCTTATCGGCAGAATCTGGTGATGAGTACAGACGAAGTTCATATCGAGGCAAGGTCGGTGGCCCACTATGTACCTTTATGCCTTTGACAATCCGCTGAAATACTTGCTTAAAGAAATCGGAACGTCTACTCATCCAAAGTAACCTGAAATAAACAAGCCGGAGCGCATGTTGGTCAACGTCCGGCTTGTTTTTATTTGCTAAGTTTCATACTACTCATGAGTAAGATGAATTCACTCTTGTTATAATTCGTAATTAAATATATTATTAATTAAATGATGAATCATTTAATTAATAAAAAAATTCATCATGGCTGACAGCGGATTGAGACATGCTAAGCATTTCTTCAGCTTTTGTAAAACTGCCGGTTTCAATTACTTTCGAGAAAACTAAGGAGTTGTGTAAATGTCATGAGCTTATCCTCATTTTAAATATGAATAGAATGAATTTGCTTAATTGTATAATGACATTTACTCTTTAAACAAGAAGAATAAAGTGATAGGAATCGTGAGCGCAATGCAATTACAACGACCATTGTGGAGGTGTCCTCAACATGAGCAGAAGTTTTCTCGTATTGTATGGAGTCGGTGGCAGTAGCCCCGATCATTGGCAAACTTGGTTGCATCAAGAACTGGTAAAACAAGGTGAAACAGTCCGATTTCCCGACTTTCCAGACAAAGATCAACCTGACAAGAATGTTTGGCTCGACCATTTATCTAGTGTTTTTGAAGAAATTCCAAACGATGAAGAAGTCATCGTTGTGGCCCATAGTTTAGCGTGCATCATGTGGTTTCACTATGCGGCTTCAACTCCGAAACGAAAAATTCAGAGAGCCATTCTTGTAGCTCCACCCTCGCCATTTTTGAAATATGAGCCGGTGATGACGTTTTTTCCTGTACTAGAAAACATAGATGAGATCGCGAATGTTGCGGAAAAAACGTTGTTTGTTTTATCCTCAACAGATCCTTATTGCTCAGTGGAAGATGCTTCACAGTATTTGGATTTAGGGGTTCCTTGCGTTATGATGCCTAAAATGGGACACATCAACGTAGAGGCGGGCTACGGTCCATGGCCATGGATTCTTGATGTATGCTTGAACAAGCAAGTTACATTATGATTCGGGGGCAAGGGTTGTTGCACTAACGGAGACGATAGTTTAAATGCTTGTCTA
This sequence comes from Paenibacillus sp. sgz302191, assembly GCF_057749925.1. Lineage (NCBI taxonomy): Bacteria > Bacillati > Bacillota > Bacilli > Caryophanales > Paenibacillaceae > Paenibacillus > Paenibacillus sp. sgz302191. The sequence continues at coordinate 1,117 of NZ_JBYLHY010000049.1, read as the reverse complement.
AAACAAGAGGGGACGCCGGGCTTGTTCAGAGTAATAATAAATATTCTCAATAACAAATCACTGTCTTACATTAAAGGGAACTTATGTATTGTTTGCATAAGATGAAGGGTGTGACGAAATTGCTTAAAAAAATAGGAAAACTTCTATTTGTGCTTACTTTTGTATTTTATGGACTCATTCTATTGATCCCATTATTATCTGTTAGTCTTAAAACAAAGACCATAATCACTACCTTTTTGGTTGTAATCGGGGAAATAACATTCTGGAGCGGCGGTTTGATTTTAGGTAGAGAAGTTATGAAAAAATACAGAAGCTTGTTTAACCCAAAAAACTGGTTCAAACGAAATAAATAGTGGCTCAAAACCGTAAACAGCGATACTGCCTGGCTTTTCGTGCTCAAACCGTAGAACGAACACTCGGTTCCACGGCAGTGCATAGCGCACTCATGCAACAAGCGCCTGCCAGTACCGTGCAGCGGAATGCATCAGGAAGCTCTCCAAGTATGCGAGCGCTTGGCGAAACAAGCGTGGCGCGAAGCCGAAGCTTCCTCCAAAGGACACCCTCTCGGAGAAAGCGCAGAAACAACTGGAGGAACTGCTGGGCTATTCTCCGCTGTTGCGCCGCGCGTGGGAATGGAAGGAAGCGTTCACCGCTTGGTACGACTGTTCCCCCAACTATGCCATGGCCAAGCAAGGCTTTGAGCGTTGGTGCACTCAGGGAGAAGCCATAGGTCATGCCGCTGTTCAAAGCGCCCTGAACACCATGCGCAACTGGAAAACAGAAATTGTGAACTACCATCGTTGCCGCTGGACGAACGCGACCGTTGTAGGGCGTCACAATCGGATTAAAGCCTTTCAGCGTCGTCACTACTTCACGCGAAACCGCAGCCGTTACAAGGCTGGTATTCTGATTGAATGTAATCGTCACCGCCTACTGACCTGAAAGTCAAGCACTGATTCTTAGGTTGAGCCACTTTTTTAATAAAATTATGGCTCTTCGCTCTACTGGATGGGTAATGCCACATAAAATAGGATCATAGTTACCTCGGCAATTACGAGTTTCTTAAAAAATGGTATAAAAGGGAAAAGGGTTAGAGACGGATTTAGGACCTGCGTGC
>NZ_JBYLHY010000048.1:0-43607 GCF_057749925.1 Paenibacillus sp. sgz302191 | reverse complement strand
GACTCCCGCGCCTTCGCTTGGGCTACACCCGCCGCCGGCCATCTGTTCTGAATATTCGCAAAATAACAGTTCATCCATTATTTCGACGAGCTACCCTACTGACTTACACAAACTTCTTGACGCTACCGGAAACAAGGGCTACGAGGGTCAAAAGCCTGCACTTTTGCAGGCTTTGTGCACACACGCCGCCGGCGCACTAGCTCGAGCGGCCCGGGCTGTTCTAGCAACGGCCGGCCTTGCCCGAAAACCTGCGAAAATACAGGAATTTTCGCAGGAACCGGCCGGTTTGAAGGAAAAGCCTGCGATTGTGCAGGAATTTCCGCGCATGAGGGGGCGGGGCCCTAGGTTTGGACGGAAAAGCTTGCAGATTTGCAGGAATTTTCCGGAAACAAGGGCTACGAGGGTCAAAAACCTGCACTTTTGCAGGCTTTGTGAACACGTCGCTGCTGGCGCACTAGCTCAAGCGGCCCGGGCTGTTCAAGCAACGGCCGGCCTTGCCTGAAAACCTGCGAAAATACAGAAATTTTCGCAGGAAGAGGCCGGTTTGAAGGAAATGCCCGCTATAGCGCAGGAATCTCCGCCCATAAGGGCGGAGCCCTAGCCGCCACAGCGCAAAGCTGCAACAAGCATGGATGCTGAATCCATGCTATTTTTTCACCTTAATAAACAATTCATTTTATTCTGACATTCCATTTACACAAGGCAAGTACAATGGCAGTGAGGCAAATCATTCAAAATAAAAAAAATGTAGCAAATGCTTCATTTGGGAGGCGGCAGAGTGGCTTTAACATTCGTATGGTTCGATTTGGGGTATACGCTGGTGGATCGTTACATAGGACGTTTGTATCAAAACATTCTTTCCAGCGAATACCAGATTCAGAAAACGGTTCGCGAAGTCGAATTGGCGTTTCACTGCACGGACAAGCTGTTCATGCGGGAGTATCCGGGAGTGCTGAGCCAAAAAAGCTCAACGTACTTTTTGTGGTATATCGGGGTCGTCAATCATTTTCTCGGCATCGCGATTGATTTGGAAAACGTTGTGGCGCATTTCAGGCAAAACAATTATTTCAGCGTCGATATTTGGAAAGCTTATCCGCATACGAGGGATACGCTTTTGAAGCTGAAGCGGGAAGGTTACGGCGTAGGCCTGATTTCCAACTGGGATTTATCGGCCAGACAAGTTCTGCAGGACAATCTCCTTGATGATTTGTTCGACGAAGTGGTCGTCTCTGCCGAGGTCGGCGTGGAAAAGCCCAGTTCGAAAATATTTAAAATCGCCCTCGACAAGCAAAAATTGAAATCGGAGGAGTGCCTATACGTTGGAGACAACTATTACGACGATGTCATCGGATCGCGCAAAGTCGGGATGGATTGCCTGCTCATCAACCGGTTCGGAACGACGGGCATCGAAGAATTATCGTTCCAGGCCGTTATCGAAGATGTAACGGGCGTGCTGCCGTGGTGCCAACGTAAACAGGCGCTGCAGTAAATATCCAGGGGGTAACAAAGTTGAAAATAACAGAGAGAATAGATTTGCATTTCGATTCACTAAGCACCAGTCAAAAAAAAGCGGCGCACTACATTGCTTCGAATTTGGTTGAAATTGTGACGCTGCCCGCACGCCAAATCGCCGAACTTGCGAACGTCAGCGAAGCGACGCTGCACCGGCTGGCGCAAGCTTTGGATTACGCGAACTACAAAGACATGCATGGAGCGATTAAGGAAGCCGTATTCAAGCAAAGAGCGATTTCGAGGCTGCAGCAGACCGCCGACATTTCGGACAGCAGTTGGGTGGACGCACATTACGATGCGGAAATTCATAATATCGAGGCGACTCGCCGGCTCAATGACTACTCCGATTTGCAAAAAGCGGCCGACATGCTGCTTCAAGCAAACAAAATTTGGGTGGCCGGCTGGCGGATGGGGCTGGCGGTTACGTCATTTTCGGGGTTTATTTTCAAATATTTGTTGGGCAATGCCGAGCTCATCCCGCAGGGGCAAACCGCAGAATACGCGACCTATTTGGATAAGCGGGATGTGATGTTCATCAGCGGTTTTCCGAGATATTGCAGAAGGACGCTGAAGCTTGCGGAGATTGCCAGGCAGCGCGGGCTTCGCGTCATTGTGCTGACCGATTCGAAAATGTCGCCGTTCGTGAAGTATGGGGACGTCAATTTGTACGCCTTGACGAAATCGGTCAGTTTTCTGGACTCTTATACGGCTCCGCTCGCGCTTGTCAACGCGATTTTGCGGGAAATGTCGATTCACGACAAAAACCGCATGCAGGAAAGCATGAAAACGATGGAGCACATGTTCGAAGCTTTTGAAGAAAGTTTCAGTTGGTCGATTGTCGGGAAAACGGAGAAAGAACAATAACCAGGAGGAAGAGAAACCATGAAAAAGAAAATAAGCAAACAACCGGTTGTTTTTGTATGCTGCGTTTTGATGCTCGTCCTTATTCTAGCTGCGTGCAGTCCGCAGAAGTCCGGCCAGGACACAGCCGCCGGCAGTCCCCAGCAGAGTCCGAAAGCGGAAACGGCCGCAGCGGCCAAGCAAGGGGGAACGGTCAGACTGCCGATTGCTACGGAGCCTGATAATCTGGACCCGTATTTATCCTCAGCGACGGATACGGCTTCCATGATGGACAATGTGTTCGACGGTTTGCTCGGAAATGACGACAAAGGGAGTATGGAACCCGCAATCGCCGAGTCCTATCAAATTACCGACAACGGGCTTACATACACGTTTAAGCTGCGGCAAAATGTCAAGTTTCATAACGGCCAGCCGCTAACTTCTCAGGATGTGAAATATTCGTATTCCCGTTTGGCCGGTCTTAACGGCGACAAGCCGCTGTCGTCTAAATTCGAGATGGTGAAAAGCGTCGATACGCCTGACGACTATACAGCGGTCATTCATTTGAAAGTGAGCGATTCGTCGTTTATTTCCCGGACGACTACGGCTATTTTGCCCAAAGATTATAAAGATCAAAGCAAGCAGCCGATTGGCGCAGGACCATTCAAATTTGTGGAATACAAACCCGGGCAGTCGCTCGTTCTGGAGAAAAATAAAGATTTCTACAATCCCGATAAAGCCGCCAAATTGGATCGGGTGGAGTTTAAATTCATGACCGATGCCAACGCAACTTTGCTGGCGTTAAAATCCGGCGCCATCGACATGATCCCGTCGGTTTCGGCGCAAGGGCTGCAGCAGTTGGGAGATGGCTTCAATTACGTCAAAGGTCCGCAAAATATGGTGCAGTTAATGGCATTAAATAATAAAGTGAAGCCGCTGGACGACCTCAAAGTAAGACAAGCCATCAATTATGCGATCGATGTGGATGCGATTATTAAAACGATTGCGGACGGAAACGGCACAAAGCTCGGCTCCAATATGAGCCCGGCGATGGCGAGCTTCTACGAACCGGGTCTTGACACAATGTACAACGTGAATGTAGAAAAGGCCAAAGCTTTGCTTGCCGAGGCGGGTTATCCGAACGGCTTCGACCTGGAAGTGACCGTTCCGTCCAACTACAAAACCCATGTGGACACCGCCCAGGTCATCGCCGATCAGTTGAAGGCGGTCGGCATCAAAGTGCAGATCAAACAGATCGAATGGAGCAAATGGCTGGATGATGTGTACACGAAACGCAATTACGTATCTACTGTAATCAGCTTTACAGGCAAGCTGGACCCTTATGATGTGCTAATCCGGTACGACAGTTCTTACGGCAAAAATTTTATTAACTACTCCAATCCGAAATATGATGAGCTTATGAAGCAGGGGACGCTGGAATCGGATACCGCCAAACGGATCGAAATTTATAAGAAAGCGCAGCGTTTGCTGACGGAAGAAGCGGCATCCGTCTATATTATGGACATGAACCAAACCGCAGCGATGAAAAAAGGATTGAACGGATTCAAAATTTATCCGAACCAATTGCTGAATATGGCGGATTTGTACTACACCCAATCCTGATGGAGGGTATACAGTGACCGTTTTTGCCCGAAAAATCGCAACTTTGCTATCTACGGTACTATTCGTATCCGTGATTACCTTTTTCGTATTTCAAATCCTTCCCGGAAACCCGGTGCTCATTATGTTAGGCGTTGACGCCGATCCGAGGCAGGTCGAAGTTCTGGGACAGCAGATGGGGCTGGATCAGCCGGCCATTGTCCGCTACGCCGAATGGATTCAAGCGGCTCTCCACGGCGATCTGGGGATGTCTGTCCGCTATCAGCTTCCCGTCTTTCAGCTTCTGGGCGACCGTCTGCCGGTCACGTTGTCTTTGACTTTCATTTCCATGGGGTTGATCGTGCTGATCGGTCTCCCCCTGGGCATTTTCATCGCAACCCGCAATGGAAAACCCGTGGCCTATCTGTTATCTTTTATCACGCAATTAGGGCTGGCGATTCCTTCCTTTTGGCTGGGCATCGTTTTGATTTTTATATTTTCGGTCGTGCTGCGCTGGCTGCCTTCCGGGGAATATGTGAGCTGGAGCGAAGATCCGTGGAAAGCGTTCAGATCGCTGCTGCTGCCCTCGACGGCGCTTGCGATTCACAATACGGCAGTCCTCATCCGCTATATCCGAAACACCGTCATGGACCAAATGAAACAGGATTATGTGAGGACGGCCAGGAGCAAGGGATTGAATGCGGCCGCCATTTTATACGGACATGTCATCCGCAATGCTTTTGTTCCGGTATTGACCGTGCTCGGTTTGATCGTGGCGGAAACTTTGGGCGGCAGCATTATTGTGGAAAATGTGTTCAGTCTGCCCGGTTTGGGCAGCTTGCTCGTGACGTCCATCAACAGCAGAGATTTGCCGCTCGTTCAAGGAATGGTTCTCTACATCGGCATCACCGTCGTCATGATTAATTTCATCGTGGACATTTTGTATAAAGCAGTCGATCCAAGAATCGGTAGAAAGGGCTAATTTGATGAAGTTGAGCAGATTTTATAAGAACGTCCATCTCATGATCGGCGCCTTCTTGTTCGCTATCCTGTTTATCGTCTTTTTGGTCGGCTTGTTTTACACGCCTTATGCCACGGAGGCGATGAACACGGGACAGCGCCTGGCCCACCCGAGCGCAGCCCACTGGTTCGGCACCGACAATTTCGGGCGGGACATCCTGAGCCGGATTATGGAGGGCTCGCGGATCGTGTTTTATGTCGGCAGCTTATCTGTTACGATCGGTTTGACCGGAGGCCTGCTGATCGGTGCGACGGCCGGTTATTTCGGAGGCTGGATCGACGAGCTGGCTATGCGGATTATGGACGGTATGATGGCGTTCCCGGGCATTTTGTTCGCGCTCATGCTCGTCACGGTGTTCGGGCCGGGTCTGGGCAATACGATCATCGCGCTGGGCATTATGAGCATTCCCGGATTTTCGCGCATCATTAGAAGCGGGGTCATCCAGTATAAGGAGTTTGAATTTATCAAGGCGGCCAAAGTGCGCGGTGCGGGTCCGCTCCGCATTATTTTTCGCCACATTTTGCCGAACATGACCTCACCGCTGATCGTGGCGGCGGCGCTCGCGGGTGCGGGATCGGTTTTGGCGGAAGCCGGGCTCAGCTATTTGGGTCTGGGGGTTCAGCCGCCGCTGGCCAGTTGGGGGAGAATGCTGAACGAGGCGCAGGTATACGTGATGTCGGCTCCCTGGTACACGATTATTACGGGAAGCTTCATTACGCTGATGGTACTCAGCTTGAATTTTTTGGCAGACGGCTTAAGAGATTTGGCCGATAAACGGAAGTAACGGAAGAGGAGGGCGTATGGCTAACGAATTACTTCGCATCGATCGTTTAAATGTCCGCTTTTCTACGGACAAGGGCGAATTCAAGACGATCAAGGACGTATCTTTTCATATTCGCGAAAACGAAGTGGTCGGCTTGGTCGGGGAGTCCGGCTGCGGCAAAAGCGTCACTTCGCTGGCGTTAATGGGGCTCCTGCCGGCGAACGCGCGCAGCGTGTCCGAACAAATGCGGTTTCAGGGCAGCGATCTGTCCGGACTGGATGAAAAGGGCTGGATGAACGTTCGCGGCAACCGGATATCGATGATTTTTCAAGAGCCCATGACTTCACTCAACCCGCTTATTCCCGTGGGCAGGCAGGTTGCGGAAGGATTAATCCGGCATCGCGGATTGTCGGCAAAGCAGGCCAAAGCAAAAGCGCTTGAAGTGATGCAGCAGGTGGAGCTCCCGCGAGCCGAACAGCTGTACGACAATTACCCGCATCAGCTCTCCGGCGGAATGCGCCAGCGCGTCGTCATTGCCATGGCGCTCGTCTGCGGCCCGCAGTTGCTGATCGCCGATGAGCCTACAACCGCGCTGGACGTGACGGTGCAGGCCCAGATTCTGGCCCTCCTGAAAACCATTCATTCCAGGCAAAATACGTCCATCTTGTTTATTTCGCATGATTTGGGCGTTATCTTTAATTTGTGCCAGCGCATTATCGTCATGTACGCGGGCCATATCGTGGAGGAAGCGGATAAGGCCAGTTTGAGCCGACGGCAGCTGCATCCTTATACGAAAGGGCTGATCGAGTCTTTGCCGACCGCCGAGAAAAAAGGCAAGCCGCTCTACACGATGCCGGGCTTCGTTCCCTCCATTCAAGAGGAACAAAAAGGGTGCCCTTTTGCGCCGAGGTGCCCTAAAGCGGACAAGCGCTGCCATGAAGAGCTGCCGCAGTTGGAAGAGAAGGCGCCCGGCCATCAAGTGCGCTGCCATTTCCCGAACATGGAGGCTATCGTATGAGCGAACCGCTTGTTGAAGTCAACGGACTGCACAAATATTTTCCGGTTCCACGCAAACATATGCTGGAGAAGCGCTCGCACGTCAAAGCGGTCAACGGCGTATCGTTCGAAATCCGCAAAGGCGAAATTTTCGGACTCGTCGGCGAGAGCGGGTGCGGCAAATCGACATTAGGCCAAATGCTGGTGCGGCTTTTGCCGATGACAGAGGGGACCTTGGCTTTTCGCGGCCAGGACATTACGAATGTCAAAGGGAAAGAGCAGCAGGAATTGCGCAGGCACATTCAAATGATTTTCCAGGACCCGTACTCGTCGCTAAATCCGAAAATGAAGGTGCAAGCGATCCTGGAAGAACCGCTGATCATTCATCGGATGGGGGACCGTGAGGCCCGCAGGCAAGCCGTCGTGCAAATGCTGCGGCACGTAGGTCTGGACGAAACCTATCTGGACCGCTATCCGCACGAATTGAGCGGAGGCCAGCGGCAAAGAGTGGGCATCGCCTGCGCGCTCATCCTGAACCCGGAATTTATCGTTGCCGATGAAGCCGTCTCCGCGCTGGACGTTTCCGTTCAAGCCCAAATTTTGAACCTGCTTCGAGAGTTGCAGCAGCGCTTTGATTTAACGCTGCTGTTTATTTCCCACGATTTGAATGTGATTCAATATATAAGCAACCGCGTCGGTGTCATGTATATGGGGGAAATGGTGGAGATCGCTGACGCGGACTTGATCGGGAGCAAGCCCATGCATCCGTATTCGCAAGCTTTATTTTATGCGGTGCCTGATTTGAACCGGCAGGATGAGGACAGCAATCCATTCCTTGTTCAATCCGGCGCCCCCGCGTCCGGTTATGTGCCTGACGGTTGCTCGTTTCACGGCAGATGTCCTTTTGCGCAGCCGCAGTGCACGCAGATCAAGCCGCAGCTAAGGCAAATTGCGGACAAACATTTTGTAAGGTGCCATTTGTACGAATAAAAAAGCCGAGAGGGGAAAGTCCGATGAAAACAGGCGTAATTTCCGATTTGCATCTGGATATCAATAAGGAGAAGGCGGTTTTGCCCGCTTTATGCGATGCCGTCAAACAGAATGAGTTACAATTGCTGATTATCGCCGGCGATCTGTCGAATGATTGCTTGCAAAGCATAGAGGCCGTACGGGAAATCGAAAAGCTTACGGGGATTAAAGTATTGTTCGTTCCGGGCAATCACGATTATTGGTCGGTGAACGGCGATGTGCAGAATACTTGGGATACTTACAAAAAGTTCCAAGAAGCGCCGGGCTGCCTAAGCGGGGAACCTTATTGCCCGAATGACAACTGGGTCATTATCGGGGACTCGGGGTGGTATGACTATTCGTTTGGCGATCCGCGCTATTCGGTTGAGCAGTTTGACCGGATGATGACTGCGGACAGAACGTGGGGGGACAGCTTGCACGTACGATGGGGAAAGAGCAACAAGGAGATGACCGAATTTTTTTACGACAAATTGAAAAACGAGCTGGCGCAGCACAAGGGCAAAAAAGTCGTGCTGGTTACGCACATGCTGACGCATCCTTTTTTCAAAGTGCCGGCGGACCGCGAACCATGGGACTATTTCAACGGTTTTTTGGGCAGCGAAAAGTACGCCGAGCTGTATGAAGACCCCCTTGTCAAATTCGGCATTATGGGACATGTCCATTACAGAAAATCAACTGCTTATGCGCATACGCAGCTGATTTGCGCCTGCCTCGGATACGCCAGCGAATGGAGACAGCCGGGCAACGTAGCCGTTGAGATTCATGATGCGCTGAAGGTGATTGATTTGGACTAGCCGGCTACTAGAAACGCGACTTGGAGGAGGTGCCCGCAGGGAAGCGCTGCAAGAGTCTGGCGGGAAATCGGGTGGCCATGCGCAGAAAGCCTGCAAGAGTGCAGTTTTTACAGGCTGTGAGAAACCCACACGCCAGAGCCGACCGCACCATCAGCCTGGTCGCGCGAAGAAAGCCTGCAAAAGCTAGGAATTCGCGTTCTAGAGGCAGCAACTGCTCGGCAATGCGGAGAAAGCCTGCAAAAGTGCAGTTTTTGCAGGGTGAGAAACCCACACGCCAGAGCCGACCGCACCATCTGCCTGATCGCGCGAAGAAAACCTGCAAAAGTACAGCTTTTGCTCGATGGATACGCTGTTCGCGACAAATTCCTGCAATTGTGCAGGCTTTTCGCCGCGAACATGGGCTACGGTTCATTTTCAGCAAAAATTCCTGCACAATTGCAGGCTTTTCGCGAAAATGAACCTTTTTTACGGAAAAAACCTGCACTTTCGCAGGTTTTTCCGTGCCAAGTAGCCTTGCCGCCCACCTCAGCCCCGCAGTGAAGGAGAGGTGAGGCTCACTTCAGCCCTACAACCCCTGAGAGGTCTATTCTAGCTCCGCAACCCAAGCAGGAGAGGCCTTCTACAACCCGTACAGTCGAGGTGGGCCCACCACAGGTCTGCGCAGGAGAGGCGAGAAGGCCCACTGCACCTCCGCACCCCGTATAGGCGAGGCCTACGGCGGGGGACTCTGCGAATATCGCGGCAGCGGCGGAAGGTTCAAATTATTGCTGACGCACTAGAGTCCAGCCTGCGGAAGGGGGTTGGACAACATAGTTGAACAACTGTCCGTCAGCGTCTTCTATGACAATCTTAATGCCGTCCGAGACAGGCAGAATGTGGAGAATTTCACCGTCTTGCCCAAGCTCAGCCGCAAGATCGGTTACAGCCGGAAAAAGGGATTCCTCGAGCCAAATTCTTTCCTGATACCAGCGGGGAATCGGCACTGGCACCGGATAGCCTGTGGCGGGAGCTTCCAGTTCCGCCGCAAGGCTTTGCGGGTCGCACGAAAGCTTGCGGCCGGCGCCGATCGCCGCTACGAACCGCAGACAAAGCTCGATCGTATTGAGCACCTCATCGTAGTCCAAGGTGCCGTTCGCATAGCGAATTTCCACGGTGCCGATATCATACCAGGCCCCGACATTGATTCCGCAGCGATGGGATTGAGGGCGTCCCCGATGATGGACTGCGTCCGGACCCGGATCAGAAATAAAGCGGCTCCGCATCTCTCGAGTGACAGGAGGGCAAAATATAAGCCGATGCTCGCTCGTCTGTAACAGCGCCCGGATCGTATGTTGATACAGTAGCGCTGCATCAATCAGCGGAAGCACGATATCTTGCCCCCACGATTCCAAACCGATATGAACATGGAGTCCGCAGCTCCAATTTACAGATGCTCCCTGCACATGCAGCCGGTTCAACATGACTCGTATTTGTTCCCGGTCTTCCCACAAGATCGGGGGCGTTTTAAGCTCGCTGCCCGAATCTGCGCCCGTCTCGTCAATCTGCAGCTCATCCAATGAAATAACCCATCCGGGCAGCAGCTCCAAATTTTCCGCATCGCCGCCGATAAACTCAATTTCAACACCGAATCTCAAGTCTTTCCAATCAACTGATTTAACCAACACACTCATCCTCTCATTGTCGAATTGAATGGGATAGAAAGCGCAATGAGAGGGGGGACCGCGAGATTACCGGGGGATTTTTTCTCTTGGCACAGCGACTCCTCCTTTTATTTGATGATGATATAAATGATATCACATATCCGTTCGTTCATTCGAGTGAATGATCTCAATGCCAAAATCGATTAACTGTTCGGCTCCCATCATGGTCATTTTCATTTTGGCCCGCTTTTTATGCTTGTCGATTTTTTTGATCGAGCTTTCCATTCCTTTTAACGGACCTGCCTGAACGATTATACGCGATTCCTTGAAATAGACTCGGGAATATTCGATAGTTTCGCTGTGATGAATAAGCTTCAGCACTACGAGTATTTCCTCTTCGGGCACTTTTCTTTTAGGAATCACACAATGCAACACGCTGCTATCAAATTTCAGATCAAGCCACTTCTTGGTTTTCAATTGTGATCCTGATTTTACGAATAGCACGTACCATGACATGAGGTGAAACTCCTTTTTGTTTTTTTTATGGGTATAATACCAAAAAACTATAGAGAAAATGTCGAATCATAGTTTCTATGCGAAGAAACCGATATTATTTTCTTGCAGAACTAGTAGTTTACTGATATAAAAAAATATAGTATTATATGGGTAATTCATTACTTTATGTAACATTAACTTACGTAAACTTAATCGACGTTTCGGCGCGTTAGGTGCGTGTAAGGGCCATAGTCATGCACATGGTGCTGCGTAATGCTTGCGAAGCCTCCCTGCCAGGGGAGGATCCGCAGGCATTTTTATGTTTTCTTTTCCGGCGGGGAGGACTTTTACGATTGATGGAGCGTCAGATTGAGAATCTGCTGTTCTCTCAAGTTTGAACGGAGAATCAAAAGTTATTTGGCAGGCAGGTACGCAGCCAAGAGAACCGTCTCTCTTCACTTGAAGGAGAACGATTTGCAGCAAATTTGCATTGATCAAGGCATCTTTACCCAGCCGATTGTCGCTCATCGGCCCAATGTTCAGGTCAGCATCACCCACTGCGAGAACCTGGCTGCCGCCGTCGCTTTTTCGGAAAAGCAGCCTTTGGGCATCGATATCGAGCTCATCCGGCCGGATAAGCTGGATATTTTGGAAAGTCAAGCGACTCCATGGGAACTCAAGCTCATTCACTCGCTGCCGTATTCGTTCGAAAGTATGCTGACCGTGTTATGGTCGGTGAAAGAAGCGCTGTCCAAAGTGCTCAAGACCGGCTTGATGGCGCCGCTTCGCATCTTTGAACTGAATCGGATTGAAATCGGGGAACATGGTTGCATAAGCCGGTATGAAAACTTTTATCAATATGAAGCCGCTTCTTTTTTTCTTCATCCGTTCGTCTGCTCGATTGTTTACCCCAAAGGGGTGGAGTTGGACGCTGATGCGGTCAAAAAGAGCTTAAACATACCTATTCGAATCTAACTGGGAGGATGGTAGAAGCTTATGGTAACTTATGTTTTTCCGGGGCAGGGAGCCCAAAGAAAAGGAATGGGAGCCTGGAGGCATCCGCCCGACAGATGCTTGCATTTGCAGAGCGCGAGCCATCATTTTCTTTAGCCGATTTTACCTTTACGCTGCAAGTAGGGAGAGAGCCAATGGAATGCCGCCTCGCATTCGTGGCCGGGAGCAGGGAGGAGCTGATCGACGGCTTCAAATCGTTCCTTTCGGCGGAAGCCTCGATACCTATTTTTACGGGAGGCTCCGACCCGGATGACAGGAGCATGGTTTTCGGGCAGCCGGGAGATGATGCTTGGCAAGCGCTTTTGGCGGAAAATAATTTGCAGAAAATGGCATCGCATTGGGCAAATGGAGGCAAAATTCCGTGGGAATCGCTTCATGAAGGCGAAAACCCGCGGAGAATGTCGCTGCCTACGTATCCGTTCGAGAAAAGACGGTGTTGGCCGGAGCCTCATAAACCGGAATCCAATGCAGGACCGGTCAAGCTACCGGTCACAATCAGCAGCCGGGCTGCGGCCGACGGTATCCCGTCCGACAGCCGCGTTCTTGACAGCTTATCCCGCATATTGGGCATGGAACCTGCCGAGATAAATCCGGACATACCATTAGTTCAGTATGGGCTTGACTCCATTGTACTGATGCAGCTGCTGCAGCAATTGCAAAATCAGGTGAATCCGGAGGTCGACCCGGTCCAATTGCAGACGTGCAGGACGCTGCAGGATATGATCCGTCTCGTCGAGCTTCACTAAGATAATAAGCCGCAGTTGTTCCAACAGCGAGCCAAGACCCCGGTTGCGGCCGGCTGGCCGCAGTTTCCCGAGCTTATTTTGCTGAACAAAGGCAAGGAGGGACTGCCTGTATTTTGGTTCCACGGCGGTCTGGGCGGAGTGGAAATGTATCAATCGCTAGCCCAAAAAAGCAAACGTCCGTTTTACGGAATCCAGGCAAGAGGATGGATGACCGACCGGTCTCCGCTGCAAGGAGTCGGGGCAATGGCCGCCTATTATGCGCACATTATTCAATCCGTCCAACCGGAAGGACCGTATGATTTGGGAGGATATTCGCTGGGCGGAGTGCTGGCCTATGAAGTCATACGCCAATTGCAGGAATTGGGAAAAACCGTCAGTTCGGTTGTAATGCTGGATTCGCCTTTCGGCATAGAGTTCCAGCAAGGGGAAATTTCCAGAAAATAGGCGGTATTGCAGGCGGTGAACCTGGCGCTCGCGTCAAAAAATTTCCAAGAGCCGGAGAAATTTGCGCAAACCCTTATTCACAGGGATGAATTGGATTTGAACGCGGAGGAAGAACAACTGCTGAAACAGCTTATCGAGCTTGGAAACGAACGCGGGCTCACCAAAACCGAAAGTCAAATCCATTCCATGATAGAAGCAAATATTAAAATCCAGCACGCTTACCAGTTCGACCGTTTTTCCGTTATGCCGCTTTCCGACGCCAAGGCGGTATCCTGCTACTATTTCCGCAATAAGCGCGGTCTTATTTTCGGGGAATTGGAGCCCTATTTTTCAACGACCGAAGACTCGTCCGCTTTGAACAGTGCCCAATATTGGGAGGAACGGGAGCGTCAATTTGCGAATCTGCACATCATCGATATCGATTCACCCAATCATATGGTGATGCTGTCCGAGCCCAAAGTGTATGAAACGATTTTTGAATTTTGCGAAAAGCTGTATGCCGGTAAAGGAGTAACGGGCAAATTTCTCCAGGCTTTTAAAACGAAGGCGAAACAGCTGCACGGAAGCAAGGTTTGAACGGTTCCATTCCGATGAGCGCGATTCAGCTATGAGAGTTTACCGGCCGGGGTACGCGAAACCGCGCTTGGCCGGAAGCTTTCTCATGCTCAAAAACGAGCTGGAGGGTCTATGGCAAATTACGAAGTGTTTCCATTGCGAACGGTTTCACACCCGTTTATTAATTCCTGCTTCCGGATTGCATATTTACGGGAGATACCATTTTTATCGAAGGCTGCGGAAGCTGTGAGTTCGAAGGAAGTTTCAAATCGATTCTTTGCAGCACTTTGTTCATTTTAGAATGAGACCGAACCAGCGCAAAGCGTACAATTTTCAATAGACCTGGGGGTGAAAAAACAATGGGGAAAGCGATCGTGTTTTTGTTTTCCGGGCAAGGCTCGCAATATTATCACATGGGCAGAGAGCTGTACCGCCATCAGCCCGTGTTCCGCCATTGGATGCTGAAGCTGGACAAAATCGTCTGCGACATTTGCGGCAAATCAGTGGTGAGCGAATTGTACGATGAGGCTCGTCGCAGCAGCGACACGTTTGATCGTTTGCACTACACGCACCCTGCTATATTTATGACTGAGTACGCCTTGGCGCAAGTTTTTATCGAAAATCGGATCTATCCCGACTATGTGCTGGGCACGAGCTTGGGAGAGTTTGCGTCCTGTGCGGTTGCGGGCTCGGTTGACTGCGATTCGGCACTGGAATCCTTGGTTGTCCAAGCCGAATGCATCCGAAATCAGTGCGAACCTGGAGGCATGACGGCCATTCTTGAGCGCAGCTCGCTATTTGATGCCGAGCCTTCGCTGAACCGGAACAGCGAACTTGCATCCGTTAACTATGACTCTCATTTTGTTGTTTCCGGGGGCGAAGAGGGACTATCGGAAGTGGAAGCGTTTGTAAAGAAAAACAACATCCTCTATCTAAGGCTGCCGGTTTCCTACGGGTTTCATTCCAGGTGGATCGATGCGGCCGGTCCGTCTTACCGGCAATATTTAAGCTCGGTTTCCTTCAAGTCCCCGCAGACTGCGGTTATATCCAGCCTCATGGGAGGGCCCTGTACCAACTTTGAAGCGGAGTTTTTCTGGAATGTCGTCAGGGAACGATTCGATTTCCGCGGCGCCTTGAGCCATGTGAGACCCGAGGAAAATACAATTTTTATCGATCTTGGACCGTCAGGCACGCTTGCGAATTTCGTCAAACGCAATTTGCACGATTTGGAAGGAAACGCTGTACATACTGTGCTGTCTCCTTTCCATAAAGATATGTCCAGGCTGGAACAAGTCATCGACGCGATAACAACCAGCCGCTGAGCACGCCTAACGGTGTCACGAGCGGGCGGCCGGTCACAGCATGGCGAATCCGTCACCTTCAAAAGCAGTTCGATTCCGGCTTAGGCCCGGTTCGGACTGCTTTTTTGTTGCCCGGAAGTCATCCCTTACTTGCGCCTATCTTGTGAGTTTTTTGTGAGTGTGCAATGATAGAATGACAAGATCAAGGTCGTGTGGTCGTATTCCGGAAGGGGACTATGTTTTGAAAAGGGGTCATTACCGCAAAATCATCGGAATCAGCTTGATTTTTGCGCTCTCTGTTGCGCTGTTCGCGGCAATTTATTCGCAAACGATACCGAATCGGGACATGCCGCCTGCAAAGCGCGGGGTGCTCGATTTGTCGAATTGGGACTTTCACAAGCAGGGATGGGTCAATCTCGATGGAGAGTGGGAGTTTTACGAAGGCGAGCTGCTGGAGCCTGCCGATTTTCGCGAAGGAACGCGGGCGGAAGTTTCATATTTATCCGCACCCGGCACTTGGCGGGGAAAATCAGCGAATGGCGGCATGAACAGCAAAGGCTACGGAACGTACCGGCTGAAAGTGTTGGTTAAAGATGCGAATGAAGTTTACGGTCTGAAAATAAGGAGCATCCGCATTTCCCACCGGTTGTTCGTCAACGACAAGCTGGAAGGCAAGAGCGGGCGTCCTTCGGCCGGTCTGGAGACGAATCAACCAGGCAATACGCCTTATACTGCGTTTTTTTACACGAACGACAAAGAAATCGATATTGTCATTCAAGTGTCCAACTACGTATTTGTCACCGGAGGCATCGTTAACTCGATCCCGTTCGGATTGGAAAGAGACATGACGAAGCTAAACGGGATACAACTCGGAACGGATATCGGGATTATGTTGATTTTGGGCATGTTCGGCGCGTATCATCTCAGCTTCTATTTCCTCGGGCGGCGAGAGAAAACGTATTGGCTCAGCGGGCTGTATTTGCTGATCCTGATGCTTGAAAAAGTGCTTTACGGCGAGAAAATTTTGCAGCGGGCGCTTCCCGGCCTCCCTTTTGACATAGCCTACAAGCTGCTGGATATAAGCGAAGTTGTAAGCGCGGCAGTGATCATCGTGTTTTTCTGTTCCGTCGAGGCACGGCTAATGACGGCCCGGATCATGAAGTGGATACTTGCTCTGCCTGTCCTCTATATTGCGGCGGTTGTCGTGCTGCCTTACCGTATCCATATCTCTGCCAAATATGTTCTCATGCTTTACTTAGGCATAGTTACTCTATACATGATTGGCAGAATGTCATATTTGTATAGTCAAAGCCAAAGAGGATCGTCCGAGCGGAAGGAATTGATGCTGTTTATTGGCGGATGCGTTTCGCTGGCGATCTTCCTGGTGGACGGGAGCCTCTACGCGGAAAATGTCGTCCCGACCGACCTGGCTGGCAAATTCGGGGTCATTTGCTTCATTATTTTCATCAATATTTTGCTCGCCGTCAGGTTCTCGAACGCTTATGAAAAGACGGAAATCTTATCGCATCAGTTGTCGGCTTCCATTCAGCTCAAAGACGAATTTTTGATGAACACGTCCCACGAGCTCAAGACTCCGCTGCATGGCATCCTGAATTTGACTTCCCATCTGCTGGATGACGAGGCCAACAATTTATCGTCGAAGCAAAAACAAAATCTTTGGCTTATCAAAGATACGTCCGTCAAACTGTCCATGCTGATTCATGATTTAATCGATGTCTCCCGCTTGAAGCATGGCGAGCTGCTCCTGCACCCGACGGTCGTGGATGTACGGGTGGCGGCGCAAATTGTGTTCGATGTGCTGCAATTTGAACTTGCGGGCAAAGCCGTGCGGCTGGACAATCAAGTCGGTTCCGACGTCTGGGTTCTCGCGGATGAGAATCGGCTGCGTCAAATTTTGTACAACCTTGTGAGCAATGCCATCAAGCATACGGACGCAGGGGTGATCAAAGTGATGTCTGGCGTCCGCGGGGATGCCGTAACGATTTCTGTGGAAGATACCGGAACCGGAATTACGAAGGAAAGGCATGAAGCCGTTTTTGAATATTTTGAGCAGCTCGACGGGCCGCTGCCGAAGGACGGATATACAGGAATGGGGGTTGGTTTGTACATCAGCCGAAAGCTGGTCGAGCGGATGGGCGGACAAATTCGGGTGGATTGGTCGGAGGTCGGTCTTGGCACGAGAATGACCTTTACGCTTCCGGCCGCAATCGAGCTGCCGGTTCATCGCGAAACGGCGTACGCCTGGGAAGAGCAGCAGCGGCATACCGGTAAAGAGCAGGATCTGGACAATTGGGAGGGGCACGAACATACGGTCATGATCGTTGACGATGAAGCTTCCAATATCCGTACTTTGCTGAATATTTTAGAGCGGCATCGCTACAATGTCGTCACCGCTTTCTCGGCGAAGGAAGCATTGGAGAAAATCGAAGAGTACCCGCAAGTCGATCTCGTCATTCTTGATGTGATGATGCCGGGAATTTCGGGCATCGAGCTGTGCCGGAGACTGCGGAGCAGCCATTCCATACTCGATCTGCCCATTTTGTTCGCGACAGTCAAGGACACGCCGCAGGATATCGCGCTCGGTTTCGGGGCCGGGGCGAACGATTATTTGACCAAGCCGTTCGATGCCGAAACGCTTATTGCCAGAATCCGCACCTTGATCGCCGTGAAAACGTCGCTCCAGGAAGCGATTCGCAATGAACAGGCGTTTCATCACGCGCAGATCAAACCGCATTTTCTCTACAACGCCTTGAGCAGCGTCATTTCTTTTTGCTATACGGACGGGGAAAAAGCGGCGTATTTGCTGTCCATGCTCAGTCAATATTTGCGCTACATTCTGGATATGGATCGTTCCACGCTATTCGTCCCTCTTTATCAGGAAATGGAACTGATTCATGCGTACGTCGAAATCGAGAAAGCACGATTCGGGGAGCGCTTCGACTACGAATTTCATTACGACGAACGGATCGGGCATGTGGAAATTCCCTCTTTATGCATCCAGCCTTTTGTTGAGAACGCGATCCGGCACGGTTTGTTCGAGAAGGACGGCCACGGCAAGGTGACGCTGGCGATCAGCGAGGGCGACGGTTATATCCGGGTGGTCGTCGAAGACAATGGCGTCGGCATACCGGATGATCTGCTGTACCGCATGTCCAAAGGGGAGCTGAAGGACAGCGGCATCGGCATCCGCAATATCCGCAAACGTCTGGATTCTTTGCCGGGGGCGACTTTGACCGTCAGCTCCGAGATGGGAAGCGGAACGAAAATAACGATGTATTTGCCTGTAAGGAATAACGATATCGCCGGCTCAGGCGGGCGAGGGAGGGATAAGATTGTTTAATGCGGTCATTGTTGAGGACGAAATACCGATTTTGAATTTAATGAAATATGTCATCGGGCAAAACCCGCACTTCACGATCACAGGTGCGTTCACAAGTTCGCTTGAGGCACTGGCCAGCCTGCCTGAGCTTCAGCCGGATGTCGCTTTCCTCGATGTGGAAATGCCAAGGATGAACGGGCTGGAACTGGCGGAAAAGATCGCTGAAGTGTCGGAGCATACGAAAATCATCTTCACGACAGCTTACAAGCAATACGCGCTGGATGCGTTCAAGGTGTATGCCTCCGATTATATTTTGAAACCTGTGACGCCCGCCGCGATCGAGCGGGTTGCGAATCGGCTCGTCAAGCTGCATCGCCCAGCCGCCGATGCCAAGCAGCAGGCGAGGCTTGCCTCGATCCAGTGCTTCGGGAGATTCGAAGTCCGAAATCGCGAAGGCTCGCTAATCCGGTTTCCGACACGCAAGACCGAGGAGCTGTTCGCATTTTTCCTCTGCCACCCGGATCAGGATATAAACAAATGGCAATTGGCGGACTTGCTGTGGCCGGAAATGAGCGAGGACCGCGCGTCGCACAATTTGCACAACACGATGTATCGCTTGAAAAAACTGTTGAAAGAGCAAGAAATCGGCATGGACATTCAAAAAATGAACGAAGGGTACATACTGAAACCAGCCGATCAAGTGTACGATGTGTTGAAATACGAGCAGTACGGCTTTTCCCCTGCAGAAGAGCTGAAGGATACGGCGCATGCGGAACATGTGTGTTCATTGTACAAAGGCCCCCTGCTGGACAGAAAAGATTACATCTGGAAAACTCCGCTTGAGGAAGGGTATTTCAAACAGTACACAGCGCTAATGCGCAGTCTGATCCGGCACGATCTTGCAGGACAGGATTGGAAAAGGGCGGAGCAGCGGCTTGAAACGTATTTGACTCTGTATCCGCTGCATGAGGAAATGAATCAGATGCTGCTGGATATTTATGCAAGCACCGGGGACACGGAGCAGCTCGCCAAACAATACGCAAGGTACGAAGCCTCTTACCGCCGGGAAATGGGTCTGGAGCCGCCGCAGGAGATACGGAACCGGGTCGCGTTCTATCTAAAGTAAAGTTGGATCTAACGGTCTCTTCCTTGGGGAAGGGGCCTTTTTTTGCATATAGAGATGTTATAGTGCTGCACCTGCGAAATGCAGTTTTCTTCTCTGAATTTGGACTGTTTTGGTGAAAAGCCTGCAAAAGTGCAGGAATTTTCGCTGAAAGTGAATCTGAGCCCCTGTGCGGGGCAAAAAGCCTGTACAAATGCAGGAATATTTCGTTTTCAGCGCATGAATAGGTGAAAACCTGCACTTTTGCTGGCTTTCTCGCGCTGCTAGGCAGCCTGGCGGTTAGGCATCCGGGCGAACCGGTTCTGTGCGCGCGTTCCGTAACTGCCTGACTTTACAACGTGCAGGGTAAATCTTTGTTATTTTACATAACACAAAAAGTTGAATTTTCACAGAAACTTAACAAAAACTTCTGCTTTTCGCCATTTTATGTGATGAAAAATGACGCAAATATATCAAACCTGCATTGAAATAAATCGTAGAACGATATATATTGATAATAATTAGTTTGGTTTAGATATAATTAGTTTTATTACCGGATTGGATAAGGAGAGGATGAACAGGATGCGAATTCAATGTGTGCAGCATGTCTTTTTTGAAAACCCGGGAGCAATTACGGATTGGGCCCATGCAAGAGGGCACGAGTGTTCAGTCAGCCGATTATACGCCGGAGAAGAACTTCCGCCGATGGATTCCTGGGACTGGATGTTCGTTCTTGGCGGACCGATGAGCGTGCATGACGAGCGTGAATTCCCGTGGCTTCTTGGTGAAAAGCGCTACATTGCCGAAGCGGTCCGCAGCAACAAAACCGTCATCGGCATTTGCCTGGGCGCACAATTGATTGCGGATGCGCTGGGTGCGAAGGTATATCCGAACGAACAAAAAGAAATCGGATGGTTTCCGCTTCAATGGACGCAAGCGGGGCTGAATATGCCTGTTTTTCAGTCTTTTCCCGAGGCGCCGGTCGTGTTTCATTGGCATGGCGAGACGTTCGAATTGCCGGAAGGCGCGACATTGCTCGCGTCAAGCGCTGCGTGCCGCAATCAGGGATTCGTTTTTGGCCGGTCCGTGTACGGTTTTCAGTTCCATCTGGAAATGATGCAGGATAATGTCCGGTTGATCGTCGAGAACTGCGGTGACGAAATTGGCGATGCGCTGTTTATTCAGACAGCGGAGGAGATGCTGGACGCCGGGCCGCAGATGAAACAATCCGTCGCGCTGCTGGAAAGCTTTTTGAATCGGCTCGAACAAGCCGGCCAGTCAAGCGATTGAGGTGATCACGATATGCGGTCCATAAGCCCGATCCGCGACAGATGGGTATTTCTCGTATTATTAGCCGGGCTGGCGGCGCTTGTGCTTTTGTCTTTTATGGTCGGGAGGTTTTCCATTTCCCCCTGGCAGGTGGCCGATGCCCTGTTTTCCCGATTCGGCGCGGCCCGTGAAACCTCCGATATTATGAATACGGTCGTTTGGGACATTCGGCTGCCCCGCATCGTTGCCGCAATTGCGTCCGGGGGAGCTCTTGCGGTGTCCGGAAGCGTCTACCAGCGTATTTTTAAAAATCCGTTGGTATCGCCCGATATACTGGGCGTCTCCGCCGGGGCCGGATTCGGCGCGTCGCTCGCCCTTTTGCTGTTATTGCCCTGGACGGTGCTTCCACTGCTTGCTTTTGCATTCGGCCTGGTTGCGGTCGCCTGTTCGCTTTTCGTTTCCAGATTAGCATGGAACGGTTCGAATATGATGATCATTTTGAGCGGTATTGTCGTGGCTGCCATTTTCCAGGCTCTGATTTCCATCGTGAAATATGTGGCCGATCCGGACAATACGCTGCCGAGCATCGTGTTTTGGTTGATGGGCGGCTTTGCGAGTGTGAAAAGCAGCCAAGTTTGGATAACGCTCGTGCCAATCGCAATCGCACTGCTTGTTTTACTCGGATTACGCTGGCCGCTGCAGGTCATCTCGTCCGGTGAAGACGAGGCCCGCTCGCTCGGCGTCCCGGTCGCCCGGATCCGGCTCATTGTCATTTTATGCGCGACACTGCTGACGGCCGCCGCCACAAGCTTGGGCGGAATCGTAGGGTGGGTCGGGCTGCTCGTTCCGCACATGGCGAGAATGCTGGCTGGAGAAAATATCGTGCGTTCGCTCCCGGTGACATTCATGGCCGGCGCCATGCTGCTGCTCGCTGTTGATACGGCTGCGCGTTCCATCGGTTCGACGGAAATACCGCTCGGAATTATTACTGCGCTGCTGGGCGCACCGTTCTTTTTGTTCCTGCTCATTCAAAAAGGGAGGAGGGAACGGTGATGCTTGACGTACATAATCTTCGTTTTCATTATTCGCCCGACCGCCCTTTGCTTCGCGGGCTTTCATTTTCGCTTCGGCCGGGAGATGTTTTCTGCATTCTCGGTGCGAACGGAACCGGCAAAACGACGCTGATCAAGTGCCTCCTTGGCTTTGTGAAATCTGCGCCCGGAACGATTCGGGTCGGAGGGGCCGATGTGGCCTCTTTGAAGCCCGGAGAGCTTGCACGGCGCATATCGTACGTTCCGCAGGCGGCGCTGGCCGACATGGACCAGACCGTCTTTGATGTCGTCATGATGGGGAGGAATCCTTACATCAAAATGCTGTCATCGCCATCCGGAGAGGATGAACGAATCGTGCATGACGCGATGGTTCAGCTTGGCATAGCCGGACTAGCCGGCACGCGCTTTTCGCGGCTGAGCGGCGGGCAGAGGCAAATGGCGCTCATTGCAAGAGCACTGGCCCAGCAGGCGCCTGTCATGGTGCTGGACGAGCCGACTGCGAGTCTGGATTACGGCAATCAGCTTAAAATTCTTCAAGTTATAAAAGATTTGGGCGCGAGCGGCCGTACGGTCATTATGACTACGCACGTCCCGGACCATGCGCACTGGGTTTGCAATATGGCCGCATTCATGAAGGATGGGATCTTCATTGCCCAAGGCGCGCCGGATCGGATTTTGACATCCGCTTTGCTCAGCGAGCTTTACGAAGCCGATATCCGCACGGCGAAGGCGCAGCTGGACGATTCGCCGGACCGGACCGTGCGCGTTGTAATACCCGTAATGGCCGAGAGCGGCATGATAAAAGGGAGGTAATCAACGATGAAATTCGGATTATCGGGAAGCAGCGGAGGGCTTGAATCGCTGCCGCAGGCCCGCATGAAAGCATTCATACCTTTACTCGAGAAAATGGGCTTTACGTCGATATGGATCAATGAGGAACATTTTCAACGAAACGCTGCGGCGCCGGATCGGCACGGTTATTCGCCGCTTATATTGGCGGCTGCTGCAGCGGCATTGTCGTCCCGGCTCCGCATCGGCTTCTCGGCGCTGCTGCTTCCGCTGCATCATCCGCTGCGGCTGGCGGAAGAGATCGCAACCTTGGACCGGCTATCCGACGGCCGAATCGATTTCGGCATTTCTCGCGGGCACGCCGGCCGTTATTTTGAAGCATACGGCGCCGATCCCGAGCAAAGAACGGCACAATTTCGCAACGTGCTGGAAGAAATCATCCGCTACTGGCGCAACGGCATGGTCTCTTTGGCGGATGAAGAAGTTCTTTTTGCGCCACTGCCGGTTCAGGCGCCTCATCCTCCTGTCTATGTGGCTGCGTATTCGGATGAATCCGTCGAATGGATCGCCCGGTCCGGGTATCGGCTTATCCAGCACGGCATTCAGTCCATAGACAGCCTTCGCCGCTGCCTCCACGTGTACAAGGAGTCCGGAGGCGATTCGGAAGCATTGCCTGTAGGGCGGTTCGTTTATGTAGGAGAAAGCGACGAAGAAGCAAGAAGGGACATTTGGCCGACCGTATGCCGGTTAACGGACCTGTTGAAACGGATTCGCACCGAACGGTTCTCGCTTATACACGATGAAGACGATTTGGAGCCGGAACGGTTTTACGATAGTCTCGCCATTATCGGAAGTCCGGAAACGTGCAGCGGCAAGCTAAGGCAGCTTCGCGAAGAACTCGGCGTGAACGATATCAATCTGCTGCCGTCTTTTTTCGGATTGCTTCCTGCCGAGCTGCTGGAAAAATCTTTGGAGCGCTTTTCAACCCGGGTCATGCCTGAGTTAGCCAACTTATAACACCAGAGAAGGGGAGCGACTATATGTTTGAAACAATCAAAAAGCGCGCTGCGACGCGAAGTGTAATGGCTGCGGTGCTGCTGCTGGCGCTGCTGCTGTCCGGGTGCGGCTTAGGGAAAAACGCGGATCCGGCATCGACATCGGGTAACACGCAGACGGATATGGCGGGCAGGCCGGTAGCCGTGCCAAGCAAAATCGAACGCGTGTCAGCGCTGCATCCGATCCCGTCCTACTTGCTTTGGCGGCTTGCCCCGAAAAAGATGGTAAGCAAAGACATGGTTTTTGTATCCCAGTATTTGGCAGAGAACAGCCCGAAGTTGTTTGCCGAGCAAGATTCCGCCATGCTGAAAGCTTTGCCGACGACGGGCGTATTTTTTAAAGGGCTCGATCCTGAGCAATTGCTGCAGGTACGGCCGGACATCGTCATCACGATGACGAAAGATCCGCAAAAGGATCAGTTGGCCGAAAAAATCAAACTTCCGGTTTACGCGATATCCAAAGATACGTTGACCGACTATGAACAATCGATTCGCTTGATCGGGAAGCTGGTCGGCAACGAATCCGAAGCGGCGAAGCTGGCCGATTATTGGAAAAACGCGATCGAAGAAGTCGCAGGCGAAAGCAAGCGCATTCCCGACAGCCAGCGGTTGAAAGTTTATTATGCGAATTCGGAATTGCTTGCAACCCCTGGCAAAGATACGATAATGGCTTCAGTTATCGAGCTTGCCGGAGGCGTGAACGTGGCGAGCGGTTTGTCCGGCAATTCGACGGACGAGAACCTTCCGGTCAAAATGGAACAAGTGCTGGAGTGGAATCCGCAGGTCATAATCGTCAAATCGCTCGCGCAAAAAGAACAGATTCTGAAAAGCCCGGAATGGCAAGGCGTCGATGCCGTCAAAAAGCAGCGGATTGCGGTGCAGCCCCGCTATGCGATTATGGACGGAATGATGGCCATCATGGGCTTGAAATGGGCGAACGGCGTCATGTATCATCTTGACGACCAAGCTTTCCAGCAGCAGTTCCGACAAAAATGGACCGAATTCCACTCGCTGTTCTTTCATTACAATATTACGCCTGAGCAAATGCAGGAACTATCAAAATAAAGCGGTCGCTTTTGTATTCGCACATTTTGACAGTATGTTCGTCAGGAAATCTCGCCCAACCTAATTCCATGGTGTGATAACTGAAATTTAAAGGCTGCTCCCCCAATTGGAGGAGTAGCCTTTTCTATCTTCACTTACCAATAACCTCTGTGTTCCTCGCCACTTAATTTTCTATGCACTTCTTTGATTAGATAAAACTGTTTAGTGGAACCAATTTTTACGTGCGGATTGATCGTATTAATAATAGCAAGTACTATAGAAATCATTGTAATTACAATACAAGGACGAAGAAGCAAATGAGAGGATAAATGCGAAAGAATTGCATGAATTGCGGCTGGAGGGAAGCTGGAGTAATAGCGCCATCCTCGGCGCGAAGTGGCTCGGGTACAGTGAGGAGCAGACAAAGGAGTTTGTTCAGCCGCCGGATCGCCAACTACTCCCAAAGGAGGTACCTTCGTGCTGCGCCTTCATCCGCTGATCGATGCGTTCCAGATGGCCGCACAGCTCACTAAGCTGCGTTACTTTGGTAACAACTAAATCGGTGACTTTATTTGTAGCTTGTACCTTGTCCAACCTCGAAACGCCATATCAACTTGCGTAGGCTGCGAGCTGTTTGGCCGGCAGCACCGTCTTGTCCCAGTTGCATCCGCGCACGAACCGGTTCGGCATCAACTTAGCTAATTATTGCGACGCAAAATACATCCCAAAACGAAAGAAGGAACTGTCCCAAAAAAGCTCGCATAGTATGAGAACGGCGCGAAAATCGAGCAAAAGGACCTCAAATTCCACTGCCAAGTGGAGAGTGAGGTCCTTTGGATTTAGGCTAGCAGCTTAGCTTGGTTCAAAATGAAAAAGCTCTGTAAGCGCGGAACTGCCGTCTAGCCTGTAGATTGCCGCTATTCACCGTAAGTCGCCGGGTCCAGGCTATATGCAAGACCTTGCCAGTCGAAGTCTCCGCACGCTTTTCTAAGGCGGTTTTCACCGGCGACGTTGCGGTAGAGCCGAAGGGCTTCGCGGTCGTCCAACTGCACGGTGTCCTGCCCCAGGTGCTCGGACAGAAGTTGACGGCGCAGTGCGCGCACCACTTTTGCATCCCATATCGCTGCGTTCATCTCCGTATGGCCGAATAGTGAATTCGAGTGGAGATTGCAGGACCCGATTGTCGCCCACGTGTCGTCTACAAGCATGATTTTCGCATGTACATATATATCGCTGCGTCCGCCTTGAGCAGTTGGACCGGCAATGCCGACAAGCGTAAAATTGCCGTATCGGCCGAGCGCTTCGATGTGATCGAAAAAGCCCTTGCGGTCCGGGTTCCGGCGGGCTGCGCGCACGTATTCCTCGGGTTCGGCCGGAACGAGGAGAACGACATCGACGCCGCGTTTCAGGGCGTCCTCAAGCCTGGCCGCTATTTCCGGTACCGGGAGCGCCTGATTTTCGATATAGATCGAGCGTCGCGCGGCATCGATCGCCTGTTTGTACTGCTCCAAAACGGAACGCTCGCCAGCGGCAATATCGAAGGAAGAACCCCCGGGAGTCGGGTGGCTATTGCTGTAGCGGCCGGCGTACACGTTCCTTTGGATCTGCACGAGGCTATCGCCCCGCGGCTCGGTGACGCGCACCGGAAAGGGCAGTTCGTCGTCGCCGTCATGGCCCCATACGCCGTTTTCCGCCGTTTTTTCGCTGGCCTCGTTCCACCTCTGGACGAAATTGTGATGCACGTCGGTTGCGGACGGTCCGGTCACTTCGACATAGACATCGTGGCGGTGGCCTTCTCCCGCGTGGCCGGGTTCAAAAGCCTTGAAAGTCGGATTAATCCCGCCGACAAATGCCGTTTCGGACGGTTCGCCTGCATCGATAAGCCAAATTTTTTGGTGTTGGCAGTAGTAGCCGTAAGCACGATCCCAACGTGCGCGGAAACGCGAACCGCGTGCGCCGAGCAGTTCAAAGTCGGCGTGCGATCCGGCAAATGCTTGGCCGTAGCCACTGCTTTCCGGATTGGGACGCCAGAAAATGATCCGCACATCCAAGCCCCGCTCAACCGCGCGGTCCAGCACATCGAAGATCGTGCCCCGGCCGTCCGGCATTTGGAAATCCGGCGCCAGGAAAGTGACCGCAAGCCAGACGCTGTGCCGCGCGGCATCGATCGCTTCGCAAATACGCCGGAAGGTGGGGGCGCTATCCACAAGCGGCCGCACCGCATTGCCGGGGCGGATGGGGTAGGAGGCGGATACAAGGAAAGGCACTTGCGGCTCGGAGCCTGGAACGGCTAAAACTTCGGATGGGATCATCGAATAAACCTCCAATAATCATAGTAACGTAAGCCAACTGCAAAGGTTGATAGAACGGTACGTAGTACAAGTCGTCTGCCGGAACTAACGTATCATGCTGCGCTAAAAACCCGCAAAAGTCAGACAGCTGCCCAGAAACCCACACGCTAGAGCCAACGGCAATTCGCGCGCTAGAGCCACCAGCAATTCGCACGCCAGAGCCAACGGCAATTCGCACGCCAGAGCCATCACTTCATCTACATCTGCCTGGCCCGCGAAGAAAGCCTGCAAAAGTGCATCTTTTTACCCGTTGATACGCTGGCTGCGGAATTATTCCTGCAAAAGTGCAGGCTTTTCGTCGCGAACATGGGCTTAGACTCATTTTTATCGAAAATTCCTGCACAATCGCAGGCTTTTTGCCAAAATGACCCATGATTACGGAAAAAGCCTGCACTTTCGCAGGTTTTGTGCGTTGTAACTGCTTAAGCCGATTGCAAAACGGTTGCGCCGCATGTGGCGCCAAAGTCATACTTTTGCTTGGACGAAAAGGGAAGCCTTCCGCTTGTCCCAACAAGGTGCGGAAACTTATGCGGCGTTCTGGCAGATTCTGTTTGTCTCTTTAATTTTAATGTATCGGAAATATCATGTATAGGGCAATCACATTCTCGACATCATGCTGCCGGAGCTCGAAGGCGTCTGCCCAATGTTCCTATCCTTATACAGACGGCCATCAAGAACGAAAGTGAAGCGAAGGTTCCCGGTTACGCCAATATAGTTTACATAACAAAAATTATGCAAAAAAATCTGCTCACCCTTCAGGACTTCGTTTTCTTTTTTTTACTTCTCACACCATGTTACAGAATGTAAAGTGGAGCAACTGATTTCGAAACACTTTGTATAATGTCATTTTGTAATTATGTTATATAATATAACATATATAGTAATTGAAGTTGACCGTGAATTCACATTTGAAAGTGGATGAGGAGGGGCTTCATGCAATCAGACGGTTTCGGCAAAAAAGTGGAGATTTCGGTGGACGGCGTTTCGATGGTTTTTGGCAAAAAGGGGCGTCAAGTGACCGCGCTTCAAGACACCAGCTTCGAGGTGTATCACAATGAATTCGTCTCCCTGCTCGGTCCGTCGGGCTGCGGCAAATCGACGCTGCTCAGGCTGATGGCCGACCTGCTGCAGCCGACAGGCGGAACCATCTCCGTCCGGAAGGAGCATCCGAGAGAAATTCGTCTCCGCCGTAAGTTCGGCATCGTTTTTCAAAGCCCCACATTGTTTGAATGGCGGACCGTCAGGGAGAACATCGAGCTTCCGCTCGAAGTGCTCGGCCAGACGAAGCGCGAAGCGGCCGGCATCGTCGACGGGCTGCTCGACATTGTCGGACTGACCAAGTTTAAGGAGCATTACCCTTGGCAGCTGAGCGGGGGCATGCAGCAGCGGGTCGCCATAGCCAGAGCGCTCTCGCTGGACCCGCCGATCCTGTTCATGGATGAGCCGTTCTCTGCGCTCGACGAGTTTACGAAAGAAAAGCTTCAGCTGGAGCTGCTTGAAATCAAGAAGAAGACGAACAAAACGATCGTTTTTGTCACCCACAGCATTCCGGAAGCCGTGTTTTTGTCCGACAGAGTCATTGTGTTGTCCCCGCATCCGGGCCGCGTCCATTCCATTTTCGATATCCCGCTCGGCGGCAGCAGGACGGCTCTGATCCGCGAATCGGAGACGTTCCACGCGTGGACGGCCGCCGTTCGGAACTGCTTCTACAAGGAGCGTGAATCCCTTGACGAGCAAATTATTTAGAACATGGAGCCAAGGGACGTCAATCGCCGTCTGGGCCGCAGCCTTGATCATTTTGTGGGAGGCGCTCGCATGGCTTCTGCATCATGGCATTCCGCTCAAGTCCCCCGATTCGAAACTGCCTTACCTTCACCAAATCGTGCTGTCGATGACTGCGAATCTGCCGGCTCTGACGGAGCAAGGGGCGATCACCTTCGGCAACTCCATGCTCGGCTTTCTCATCGGCTCTGTTGCCGGAAGCGGATTGGCAATCGCCATGAGCCTTTCCAAAACGGTCGAAAATACGCTGTCACCCTACATGGTCGCTTCGCAAATGGTGCCGATCATCGGCCTTGCTCCCATCGTCTACGGCATCCTTCATGATCCGGGCATTTCCCGGATCGTCATGTCAGGATACGTTACATTCTTTCCGGTCACGATTCATACGCTGCGCGGTTTGAAAAGCGTTTCGTCCGAGCATCTGGAGCTCATGCGCTCCTATGCCGCTAGTCCATGGCAAAGCTATATGAAGCTGAAGCTCCCCGCTGCGCTGCCGGGCGTATTTGCAGGCCTGAAGCTGGCTGCGCCGCTGGCGATTACGGCCTCGATCATCGTCGAGTTGATGGGCGCGCCCGACGGCATAGGCGTATTGATGGTCAGCTCACTATATTACGGCACAGCGCAAGTCTATATGTTTTGGAGTACGGTGCTGGTCAGCATGGCAATCGGATTCGCATCTTTTCTGGCGCTTTTGTTGGCGGAACGGCTGTTGACGCCATGGCAGCCCGAATTTCGGCAAGCGGGGAGGGATGGCCTATGAAGGAGATGGCGATCGGTGCGGAGCAGACCAGTCCCGCGAAGCCGGCGGAAGCCCCGCTCAAACTCAAACGCCCGAAGCCGGCCGCTGCGGCAAAAGCTCGTTCCTGGCCGGCGAAGCTGCTTCCTTCCGCGTTCGGCGTTTTGTTCCTCGTCCTGTGGCAGACGGAGGCGTTTCATAAGCTGTTTCATCTGGAGAGGTACCAGCTGCCAATACCGTACGACATTGCCGCCGCAATCCGGGACAACAGCGATACTTTAGCGCTCTATGCGCTCTACAGCGGCATCGAAATGGTCGGAGGCTGCCTGATCGGCTCTTTCCTCGGGTGGCTGGCGGCCGTGGCCGCGTCCTTTTATCCGAATGCGGGGAAAGGCGCCGTCTCGATCATGGCTTCGCTGAACGCACTGCCCATCGTGGCGCTCGCGCCGATCATGAACAACTGGCTGGGCGACGGCATCGCTTCGCGCATCGGGATCGTGTCCGTCATGACGATGGCGACGATGGCGGTCAGCGCGTACAAAGGATTTCGATCCATCGATCCGGCGTATTTGGAGCTGATGGAGTCCTATGCGGCCGGGAAGCGGCAAACTTTTTTTAAGCTGAGGCTTCCCAAAGCGCTCCCGTCCATGTTCGCCGCCCTCAAGATCAACATGTCGACCGGCATTATCGGGGCGATCGTCGGCGAGTTTTTCATCTCGTCCAGGGGGCTCGGTTATTTGCTATCCGATCAAATCAGGCTGGCCAACATGCCGCTTGCCTGGGCCTGCATCGCAATAGCCGCCGCGCTCGGCATCGCCCTTTACAACATCGTGCAGCTCATTGAAAAACTGTCCGTTCCATGGTCCGCTCAGGACCGGACTTCCTAGAAAAGAACATTATTTTCGGAGAGGGTTGGTCTGAATGTTGAAGGGAGTATCTGCTGTCCGCTTTGCCCTGCTGAGCTGCATATCGTCCGCGCTTGTGATCATGTCCGCCTGCGCTTCCGGTCCGGCTGCCTCGCCGGCGGCCCCGGCTCCTGCCGCTGCAGGATCGTCGCCGTCCGCGCAAGCGCCGTCCTCCGGACCGCTGAAAAAAGTGAAAATTCAGCTGAAATGGGTGCCGCAAGCGCAATTTGCCGGCATTTACGCAGCCAAAGAGAAAGGCTTTTACAAAGATGAAGGCCTCGATGTGGAAATCATCCCCGGCGGACCTGACGTCGTCATCGAACAGCAGGTCGTGAACGGCGCTGCGGATCTTGGCGTGTCGAGCTTCGACAGCCTCCTCGTGAACCGCGATAACGGCTTGCCGCTCGTGTCATTGGCGCAAATCACGCAAAAAAGCTCCTACCGGCTGCTCGCCAAAAAGGCCACAGGCATCGATGCCCCGGCCAAAATGAAAGGCAAAAAAGTCGGCACATGGATGGGCAGCCAGCAGTTCCAGGTGCTTGCTTTTATGGAGAAGAACGGATTGGACCCGAAAAAAGATATTCAGCTCGTCAAGCAGGGCTTTACGATGGACCAATTTTTCAATGATCAGCTCGACGTGGCGACGGCTACGATTTATAACGAGTACTATGTCGTTCTGGAAAGCGGCGTGAAAGAATCCGATCTGAACGTATTCAACTTTGACGATGCGGGCGTTGCCATGCTGGAGGATACGCTGATCGCCAAGAAGGATTGGACGGACAAAAACCATGATCTCGCCGTCAAAGCGGTGCGGGCCACATTGAAAGGCTGGAAATACGCGATCGATCACCAGGACGAAGCGGTCGACATCGTGATGAAAAGCGTGACGCAGGGCAGCACGACGAAGCAGCACCAAGTGACGATGCTCAAAGAGATGGCAAAGCTCGTGAAGCCGGAAGGTTTCAAGGATGAGCAGGTCGGCGCGTTCGTCGACGAATCCGTAAAACGGACGGCAGATATCGCATTAAAGTACGGATTGATCAAAAAACCGGCCGATTTGGCGGCTTCCATCGACAAAACGGTTCTGGAAGGCGCCGCCAAGTAGGCAGAGGTAGAGGCAGAGAGGGGAGAACGAGATGAACGTCAATCAAGTGAAGGATGCGGCTGTCAAAGACGAACTGCTGGACAAAGACCGCAAATATGTATGGCACCACATGTCTCCCCATAACGACAATCCGATGATTGTCGAATCCGGCGAAGGCAGCTGGATTACGGACATCGAGGGCAACCGCTATTTGGACGGCATGTCGGGGCTGTGGTGCGTCAACGTCGGGCACGGGAGAGCGGAAATAGCCGAGACGGCTGCAGGGCAAATGACCAAAATCGCCTACGCCACGCTAGTCCAGTCCCATGTGCAGGCGATTGAGCTTGCTGCGAAGCTGAACGAATGGCTGGACGCGGAATACCGGATCTTTTTTTCCAACTCGGGTTCGGACGCGAATGAGGTCGCTTTTAAAATCGCCAGACAATATCATCATCAAAACGGCAATCCGACCAAGCACAAATTTATTTCCCGGCACCGCGCCTATCACGGCAATTCGATGGGGGCGCTCGGGGCGACGGGCCAAGCGCAGCGCAAGCTGAAGTACGAGCCGCTCGGCGTCGGCTTCCAGCACGTTCCGCCGCCCTACTGCTACCGCTGCCCGTTCGGGCAAGCCCCGGGCTCCTGCAAGCTGGAATGCGCCAAAGCCTACGAAGACGCGATCCGGTGGGAAGGGCCCGATTCCGTGGCGGGCGTCATTTTGGAGCCCGTCATCACCGGTGGGGGGATGATCGTCCCTCCGGATGACTATTTGCCGGAAGTGCGCCGCATTTGCGACCGCTACGACGTTCTGCTGATCGTCGATGAAGTCATTTGCGGCTTCGGCAGATCGGGCGAAAAGTTCGGCCATCACAATTACGGGGTCAAGCCGGATATCGTCACGATGGCCAAAGGGCTGACAAGCGCGTATTCTCCGCTGTCGGCGACGGCGGTTGCCGCGGAATTGTACGCTCCTTTTCAGGATAAGCAGGCGGACAGCCACTTCCGGCACGTGAATACGTTCGGCGGCAATCCGGTGTCCTGCGCCGTTGCGCTGAAAAACCTGGAGATTATGGAGCGGGAAAATCTCGTCGCCCGTTCCGCCTATATCGGCGGCAAGCTGAAGACCGGCCTCGCACCGCTGCTCGGCCATCCGAATGTCGGGGAGATCCGCGCATTCGGCTCCGCGCTCGGCATCGAGCTGGTGGAGGATCGAAGCTCGAAGACGCCGGCTTCGCCCGAACGGGTGGCGGCGATTTTGAACGGCTGCAAGCAGAAGGGGCTGCTGATCGGAAAAAACGGCGATACGGTTCCGGGTTATGCGAACATTTTGACGTTAAGCCCGCCGTTTACGACGACCGATGACGATCTTGCATTCATCATAAGCACGCTGCTTGACGTATTTGATGCCAATCGGGAGAAAGGATGATGCCATATGAAGACGACACCCGCTCTTCGTATGAATGCTTCGAGGCTGCAGCGGCGTATTGCGGAGCTGGCCCAAATCGGGCGCATCGGCGATACCGGCGTATGCAGGCTGGCGCTGTCCCGGGAAGACCGGGAGGCCGTGGAACTGGTCAAATCGTGGATGGAAGAAGCGGGCATGAGCGCGTCGATCGACCCGTTCGCCAATTTGATCGGGGTCAAGCAGGGCAGCGATCCGGCGGCTCCCGTGCTGATGCTCGGCTCGCACATCGATTCGCAGCCTTACGGCGGCCGGTATGACGGCGTAATCGGCGTGCTTGGCGCTATTGAAGCCGTGCAAACGATGGCGGAGGAAGGCATTGTGCCGGCATGCACGATTGAAGTCGTTGCTTTTTGTGACGAGGAGGGCTGCCGGTTCAACAAAGGCTTGTTCGGCGTCCGGGGAATGACCGGGAGGCTTGAAGAAGGAGAGCTGGAGCGAACGGATAAAAACGGCGTGACCCGCAGGCAGGCGTTGGCCGAATTCGGCTGCGATCCGGCGGGATTTGCGGATTACCGGTTTCAAGACGGCCGGATCGGCGCTTTTTTGGAGCTGCACATCGAGCAGGGCCCTGTGCTGGAAGCGCTGGAAGCGCCGATCGGGATCGTCAGCGGCATCTCCGGTCCCTTGTGGCTGACGGTGGAGATGACCGGCTTCGCCGGACACGCGGGATCGGTGCCGATGCCGCTGCGCCGGGATGCGCTGGTCGGCTGCGCGAAAGTGATCATAGCGCTGAACGAGCTGGCGCAGCGGGAGCCGGGAGCGCCGACGGTCGGCACGGTCGGCTCGCTCACGGTGTTTCCGGATTCGCGCAACATCATCCCGGAGAAGGTGTCCTTCACCGTCGATCTTCGCGATATCGACCTGCAGCGCCGCAACGCGCTGGAATCCGAGCTGCTCAGCGTGATCGAACATGCCGCACAGGAGCACGGGCTCACCTACACGATCCGCGAGGATACGAACAGCGAGCCGCGCTACTGCGCCGACTGGATTAAGCGAACGCTGCGGCAGGAGGCGGCCGCCATGGGCCTGGCTCCGCCGGAGCTGATGAGCGGGCCGTTTCACGATTCGCTGACGATGTCGCACGTATGCGATTACGGCATGATTTTCGTCCGCTGCAAGCAGGGGATCAGCCATAACCCCGAGGAGTTTGCCGCCGGGGAAGATATCGCGCTGGGCGCGGAACTGCTGTACCGGGCGGCACTGCAAATTTGTTCCGCCAAAGGAGGGCAATAAACGTGAGTATCGTGAAAATCGGGCTTATTCAGGCGGCCAATGACGTTCACGGCGATGAGCCGGTTGAAGTCCACAAGAGCCGGGCGATTGAGAAGCATATCCGGCTGATCCGGGATGCGGCGCAGCAGGGCGCGCAAATCGTCTCGCTGCAGGAAATCTTTTACGGGCCGTACTTTTGCTCGGAGCAGACGACCAAATGGTATGATGCCGCCGAGGAAATTCCGAACGGCCCGACGACGAAGCTGTTTCAGGAACTGGCCAAAGAGCTTGGCGTCGTCATCGTCCTCCCGATCTATGAAAGAGAAGGGATCGCGACTTACTACAACACGGCGGCCGTAATCGATGCGGACGGCGCGTATTTGGGCAAATACCGCAAGCACCACATTCCGCACGTTGCCGCCGGCGGCGGTTCCTGCGGCTTTTGGGAAAAATATTACTTTAAGCCGGGCAACCTGGGCTATCCCATTTTCGATACGGCTTATGCCAAGGTCGGCGTATACATTTGCTATGACAGGCATTTTCCGGAAGGAGCCCGGGCACTTGGGCTGAACGGCGCGGAAATCGTGTTTAATCCGTCGGCTACCGTCGCCGGAACGTCGGAATATTTATGGAAGCTGGAACAGCCGGCCCATGCCGTCGCCAACGGCTATTACGTGGCCGCCATCAACCGCGTCGGCGTGGAAGCCCCGTGGAATATGGGCGAATTTTACGGCCAATCGTATTTGGTCGATCCGCGGGGCACGATTGTAGCCATCGGCAGCAGAGACAGCGACGAGGTTGTCATCGGCGAGATGAACAAAGAGCTGATCCGCGAAGTGCGCAATGTGTGGCAGTTTTACCGCGACCGCAGGCCGGAAACTTACGATCAAATCGTCAGCTTGTAACGGGAGGAGGCTATCTATGAGCAGCACATTTATTTCCATCGAACAGTTGAAACGAAATTTCGCCGAAGTGAAGGCCGGCATGCGGCCGAAGGAAGCGATCGAGGAATCCAACCGCTGCCTGTACTGCTATGACGCCCCGTGCGTGAACGCCTGTCCTACGGGCATCGATATTCCGTCCTTCATTAAAAAGATCGCCTCCGGCAATATGAAAGGCTCGGCGCGCACGATTATGGAGGCCAACCCGGTCGGAGCGAGCTGCTCGCGCGTCTGCCCGACTGAAGAGCTGTGCGAAGGCGCATGCGTGCTGAACCGCTCGTCCAAGCCGATCCTGATCGGCGATCTTCAGCGGTATGCGACCGATTGGGCGATGCGTAACGAGCAGAACCTGTTCCAGCCGGGTCTGCCGAACGGCAAAGCCGTTGCCGTGATCGGCGCCGGGCCGGCGGGATTGTCTGCGGCGCGCGAGCTGGCGCGGTTCGGTTTTGCCGTTACGGTGTTCGACGCCAAGCCGCAGGCGGGCGGCCTGAATACGTACGGCATCGTATCGTTCCGGCTGCCGCAGGATGTGGCGCTGTGGGAAGTGGAACAGGTGCGGAAGCTCGGCGTCGAATTCCGCATGAATACGGTCGTCGGCCGGGATATTCGCCCCGAGGAGCTGCTGCGGGACTATGACGCGGTCGTGCTGGCCGCAGGCATGTCGAAAGTTCCGATGCTCGGCATCGAAGGCGAGCGGCTCGCAGGCGTGCATGACGCCATCGAGTTCGTCGAATCGACGAAGACGGACATCGACGGCCGCATGGCCGGCAAGCGCGTAGCCGTCATCGGCGCCGGAAATACGGCCATCGATGCCGCAACGTGTTCCGTGCGCATGGGTGCGGAACAGGTGCAGATTGTATACAGGCGCACGCAGGAAGAGATGACCGCTTACGACTTCGAGTTCGAATTCGCCAAGCAGGACGGCGTCCGTTTCCAATGGCTGACCGCTCCGAAACGGATCATCGGCAACGAACGCGGAGAAGTGACCGGCATCGAATGCGTCCGTATGCGGCTGGAGGAAACCGAGGGCGGCACAGGGCGCAAACGCCCGGTTCCGGTGGAAGGCTCCGACTTTGTGATCGAAGCCGATGCCGTCATCAAAGCGATCGGACAGACGAAGCATGTCTCGCTTATCGAGGAGTTCGGCCTGGAGCATTACCGCGGTACGGTTAAGGTGAATCCGCAGACGGGCGAAACGTCCGATCCGCGCATTTTTGCCGCCGGAGATGTGACGTTCGGCGACGGGCAAGGGGAAGCGATGGTCGTGAGCGCTGCACAGCAAGGCAAGCAGGCCGCCTTTGCCATTTACAACAAGCTGATCAAGCTTCGCCACGAAACGGCGTAAGAGCGCTGGTTCGCTGTTTGGGCGCCAGGCTTATTCATTTTATCAATCGGAACAGGAGGGATCTCTAATGGCTGATTTACGTATTAATTTGGCAGGCATTTCATCCCCGAATCCTTTTTGGCTGGCCTCCGCGCCGCCGACGAACACGGGCTACCAGGTGCAGCGCGCTTTTGAAGCCGGATGGGGCGGGGCGGTATGGAAGACGCTGGGGGACCCGATCATCAACACTTCTTCGCGCTTTGCGGCGGTGCATTTTAACGGCATGCGGGTAGCGGGCTTCAACAATATCGAACTGATCACCGACCGGCCGCTGGAGGTCAATCTGAAAGAAATTTACGAGACGAAAAAGCGGTTCCCGAACCATGCCGTAGTCGCTTCCCTGATGGTGGAGCCGAAGCGCGAGAAATGGCATGAAATTGTCAAAAAAGTGGAAGCCGTCGGCGTTGACGGGCTCGAACTGAACTTTGGCTGTCCGCACGGGATGGCGGAGCGCGGAATGGGGGCCGCTTCCGGGCAGCAGCCGGATCTGGTCGAAGCACAGACGATGTGGGCCAAAGAAGCGGCGCAAACGCCGGTCATCGTCAAGCTGACGCCGAACATTACGGACATTACGGCGACGGCCAAAGCGGCCGTGCGTGGAGGCGCCGACGCGATCTCGCTGATCAACACGATCAACTCGCTCGCCGGCGTCGATCTGGATACGTGGAATACGATTCCCCACGTCGGAGGCAAAGGCGCCCATGGCGGCTACTGCGGCCCGGCCGTCAAGCCGATTGCGCTGAACATGGTCGCGGAATGTGCCATGGGCGCCGCTATCGGCGTGCCGATCTCGGGAATCGGCGGCATTTCCAACTGGCAGGATGCGGTCGAGTTTTTGCTTATGGGAGCGACGGGCGTGCAGGTATGCACCGCTGCGATGCATCACGGCTTCCGGATCGTCGAGGATATGATCGACGGCCTGAACAATTACCTCGACGGCAAAGGGCTTGCCAGCGTCACCGAGCTCGTCGGCAAAACCGTAACCCGCTATTCGGATTGGGGCAACCTTGACTTGAACTACCAAGTCGTCGCCCGGATCGATGCGGAGACGTGTATCAACTGCAACAAGTGCCATATCGCCTGCGAAGATACTTCGCACCAGTGCATCGAACGCGTCACGGATGCAAGCGGTGCGCCGATCCTGCAAGTCCGGGAGGAAGACTGCGTAGGCTGCAATTTGTGCTCGATCGTGTGCCCTGTAGACGGGGCGATTACCATGGTGGAAGTTCCTTCCGGGCTCGCGCCCATGACGTGGAACGAAAGACAGGAAGCGATAGCCGGCATGCGAACCGACAAAGAGAATACGACCAAGGAGGCTGTGTAGCCGATGGCCAAACTCATTAAGAACGGCACGATCGTCACCGCCACAGACAGCTATCAGGCGGACGTCTACATCGATAACGGCGTTATTGTGAAAGTGGGAATCGGATTGGAAGCGGAAGGAGCTGAGGTCATCGATGCGGCAGGGCTCTATGTGTTTCCCGGCGGGGTCGACCCCCATACGCATCTGGATATGCCTTTTGGCGGCACGGTTACGGCGGACGATTGGGAGACAGGTACAAAGGCGGCTGCGTTTGGCGGTACGACGACGATTATTGATTTTTGTCTGACGAACAAAGGAGTTCCGCTGCGGCACTCCGTGCAATCGTGGCATCAAAAGGTGCAGGGCAAAGCCGTCATTGACTACGGTTTTCATCTGATGATCGCCGAAATGAGCGATGCCGTGCTGGAGGAGCTTCCGGCGATGATCCACGACGAAGGGATTACATCGCTGAAAGTGTTCATGGCCTACAAAAACGTGTTTCAGGCCGACGACGGCACCTTGTTCCGCACGCTGCTGGAAGCCAAGGAGCACGGGGCGCTTGTGATGGTTCACGCGGAAAACGGCGACGTCATCGAATATT
This sequence comes from Paenibacillus sp. sgz302191, assembly GCF_057749925.1. Lineage (NCBI taxonomy): Bacteria > Bacillati > Bacillota > Bacilli > Caryophanales > Paenibacillaceae > Paenibacillus > Paenibacillus sp. sgz302191. The sequence continues at coordinate 5,443 of NZ_JBYLHY010000048.1, read as the reverse complement.
TGGTCAAAAAGGCGCTGGACGCCGGGCAGACGGAGCCGATCTATCACGCTTTGACCCGGCCTTCGGCGATCGAGGGAGAGGCTACGGGCCGGGCGGCCAAGCTGACCGCGCTAGCCGATTCCCAGCTGTACGTCGTGCACGTTACCTGCGAGGAAGCCGTCCGGCAAATCGCGGAAGCCCGCAACCAGGGGCTGGCCGTATGGGGAGAGACGTGTCCGCAGTATTTGGTTTTGGACCGGTCCGCTCTCGAAAAGCCCGATTTTGAAGGGGCGAAATACGTCTGGTCGCCGCCGCTCCGCGAGAAATTTCATCAGGAAGTGCTGTGGAATGCGCTGAAAAACGGGCAGCTGCAAACGCTCGGTTCCGACCACTGCTCGTTCAACTTCAACGGACAAAAAGATTTGGGCATCGGCGATTTCAGCAAAATCCCGAACGGCGGCCCGATCATCGAAGACCGGTTCACGCTGCTGTATTCGGAAGGTGTGGCAAAAGGCCGGATCACGATCCATCAGTTCGTCGATATCGTGTCGACCCGCAGCGCCAAGCTGTTCGGGCTTTTCCCGAAAAAAGGCACTATCGCCGTAGGCGCGGACGCAGATATCGTGCTGTTCGATCCGAACGTGCAGCGGACGATTTCGGCCGAGACGCATCATATGAACGTCGACTACAATCCGTTCGAAGGCATGACGGTGACGGGGGAGCCGGTATCTGTGCTGTCCAGGGGCGAGTTCGTTGTCAAGAACAAGCAGTTCGCCGGCACCCCGGGCGCAGGACAATTCGTGAAGCGCGCCGCTTACTATACGCCGTATACGGAGAAGGGGACGCCGGCCAAAGAGCCCGTTCAACTGTAAGCGAGGCGGGAGGACGGAAGGACGGAAGCCGCAGAATGTGCAGACTTTCCTGCCAGATCAGGCCTCCGGCCCATCGCCGGCGGGGAGTTCCTGTACCATTGCAGGCTTTTCCGCCAAACGTGCTGGTTCCATCGAAAAAGCCTTCACTGAAGCCGCTGCCCCCTTGCCTACGCGCAGAAAGCCTGCAAAAATCAGGCTGTTGAGAAAACGTATATTGGATAGGCGAATCTCTATAAACGCGTAGACAACCAGCAAAAATCAGATTGTTGATAAAGTGACGGTTTAGAGGAATCAGAGGGGCAGGGGCACCGCCGTTCTTCCGTAATTCATTTCTCTCCTGTATGGGGCGCGGAATTGAAGTAGGGGAAGACAAGGCGGCTTGGCGGAAAAACCTGCGAAAGTGCAGGCTTTTTCCGTAAAAATGGTTCATTTTGGCGAAAAGCTTGCGATTGTGCAGGAATTTTTGATGAAAATGAACCTGAGCCCCTGTTCGCGGCAAAAAACCTGCACCATTGCAGGAATTTTTCGTGGCCAGCGTATCAACCGAGCAAAAACTGTACTTTTGCAGGCTTTCCTCGCGCAAACAAGCAGATTATGCGACTGGCTCTAGCACGTAGGGTTCTCAACAGCCCGACTTTTTCGAAACCAGACCATCAAGAAGCAAAAGGATGCATTTTTGCAGGCTTTCTGCGCGTTGCCAAGCAGATAAACTAGCTCTTGTGAGCGGTTTTTCTCGACAGTCTGGCTTTTTCGGTTTTTTACACGCGATGTTATTGGAGTCGCCCCAGCTCTTACGAGCGGATTTCTCGACAGTCTGCAAACATACAGTTTTATTGCGCTGTAATACACGCACTTCGAATAATTCCTGCATCGGCTCATCACTGGCAGGGAATTTCTTCACCATTGCAGGTTTGACAAGCTGCTGTGCCGCTTTCGAAGCCGGTTTTGCTTCGCAAAACTCTAAGGAGGTTTTTCCCATGTCCGATTTTGAGCTAGCCATGCTTGAAAAACAAAAACTTGACGGGTTTGTCGCCCGTCAATTTAAAATCGTCGCCGTCAAGGAAGATTTGAGCGGTTCCTGGCTCGATCTGGAGCATCCCGGCGGCGAGCAGGCGACGCTGCATTTGCAAACGGCCGAGGCCCGCAAATATTTCGGCGGCGTACTGATCCGGCAGCGGCGCAGCACGCTTTCCTAACGTATCGCGCCGTGAACGTATTCATAGGCATGCAGGGCGAGCTCAATGGAGACTCGCTTCTGCGGCTGCATGAAATCGCCGCCGAGCAGCTGCGCGATTTTGTCCAGCCGGTGGTAGAGCGTCTGCCTGGCGACAAACAGCTCTTTGGCCGTTTCCTGCTTGGAGCCGCACAAAGCCAAATACATCTTGAGCGTTTTCAGCAATTGGCCGTTTTTTTCCTGATCAAAGCTGATGACGGGCCCGATGTACGCTGCGATGAAGCTGTGCAGCATCCCTGACTTTTTCATCATGTACACGATTTTGTGCACGTGCAGGTCGTCATAGAACGGCTCCTCCAGCGCTCCGGCGTCTTTTTGGATCAGGATCGTTTCCTGAGCCGTTTCGTAGCTCTCTTTCGCGAGGGTGAAATCGGTCGTCACCTTGCCGATGCCCAGAAGCGAGGAGAACAGCGCAAGCTCCTGCCGGGCTTCGGTTTTTTGCAGCCTGCGGATCGCTCTCAGCATTCGCTCCTTGAAGCCGGGAGCCTGCAGCTGATCCAGCAGGACGAAAACGATCTGCTCCTGAAGTTGAGCCGGCAGCAAATACATGCCTTCCGCTTCGAAAATCGCGCGGGCGACCATATTTTTCTGGATGAGCAAAGATTCCCAGTCTTTAAAAACGGCGATATCCGCCTGGATGTCGAACACGCATACGGCTAGCCGGCTCAGCTTTGCGGTCGGTTTGATCGAGCCGATCGTCTCGCGAATATTCGGCAGCGAGTGCTTGCCGCCAAGCCATTCGATGACCCACAGATCCTCTTTGTAGCGCCTTTTTTCTTCGATATACTTCGTGCGCATCATCTCCTGGGCGACCGCCGTGGCACAACGGTCCAGCGCCAGAACGTGGAACTCGCTGAGCTCCTGTTCGGAATAAAGCAGCAAATCCGCAAACAGATGATCGAGGGCGAGGATCGGGCGATGCGCCAGCCTGCTTTTGATTTCGGGGGCGTCGAACATTTCGCCGTAGATCCATTTTTGGTAAAAAGCATCCGCTTTGGGCTTCGGCATGAACGGCATGAAGTGCGCTTCCGCGCCAAGCGGGAAAAAGGCAACCTGCGCCCCCGTCGTCTGATGCAGCAGCTTCAGCAGCGGCTTCAAGCCTTTGCCGGAAAGCAGCAGCTGATTGAGCTCCGTGGATAAAGATTCCAGCTCGGATACCATACGGTGATGCTGATTGATGAAATATGCGTGTAAATCCTGAGTAATATCGATATAGCGGACTTCTTCGTGGAAAAAAATGAGGGGAAAGTGCTCGCGCCTCGCAAGCTCTTTCATTTTCTCCAGCGGCTGTCTGGTATACGTGCCCAGCTCGATGCACAGACCGGAGGCGCCGCAATCAATAAGCTGCTGCAGGAAGGAGACGCTTAAATCCTCATCGTCGTGCCATGCGATGCCTGTCGATAAAATGAGCTCGCTGCCGTTAAGCAGATGCCCGACATGGGTGACCTCCATAATATGGACCCAGCGGACTGTGCGGCTGAGCGCTTCTTCGTCGGCGATAGCTTCCGCTTTGCGGAACAAAGGGCGTTGAAGAATGTCTCGCACAGTAAGTTGAAGCCATGTCTGTACCATGAAACACACCGCCTTTATGTCAGGTAAACTAACACAAAATGAATGAAAAACAGTTTTTCTCATTATACAATGTGTCCAATGGAAGTGGTATACATTTCTTTCGCCCCTATCAGGGATCTTTGTGCTATGGCAAAAGAGGGGAATTTGTCGTACTTATTTTTGAGCGAGGAGGGGAGCATGTATGGAAATCGGAATCCCTAAAGAAATCAAACGCAATGAAAACCGCGTGGCGATGACGCCGACAGGCGTACATGAGCTTAAGCGGCATGGGCATCAAGTATTTGTAGAATCCTGCGCGGGGATTGGTTCCGGATTCGCCGACGAGCAGTATGCCGCCGCAGGCGCCGTTATCGTGGCGACCGCCGAGGAGGCGTGGTCCAAACCGATGGTCATGAAAGTCAAGGAGCCGCTTGCCGAAGAATTCCGGTTTTTTCGCGACGATCTGCTCCTTTTCACGTATTTGCATCTGGCGGCCGAACCTAAGCTGACTTATGCGCTGGCCGAGCAAAAAGTGACGGCTGTAGCTTACGAAACTGTACAGCTTGCAGGCGGGCAGCTTCCGCTGCTCACGCCGATGAGCGAGATCGCCGGCCGCATGTCCGTGCAGATCGGCGCACAGTTTTTGGAGAAATCGCGCGGCGGAAAAGGAATTTTGCTCGGCGGCGTACCCGGCGTCAGGCGCGGGAAAGTGACGATCGTCGGAGGAGGCGTCGTCGGCACAAGCGCAGCGCACATTGCGCTGGGGCTGGGGGCGGACGTAACGATTTTCGATACCGACTTGAACCGGCTGCGCCAACTGGATGAGCTGTTCGGCCATCGCGTGCATACGATCATGTCCAGCGCTTCGGCCGTAGCGGCAGCCGTGGCCGAGTCGGACCTGGCCGTCGGAGCTGTGCTCATCCCCGGAGCCAAAGCCCCCAAGCTGGTCGGCGAATCCGCGGTACACGCCATGGACGGCGGCTCCGTCATCGTCGATGTCGCGATTGACCAGGGCGGCATTTTCGAAACGATCGACCGCCTCACGACGCATGACGAACCCGTGTTCGAAAAACACGGCGTCCTGCACTATGCGGTCGCCAATATGCCGGGCTCGGTTCCCCGCACGTCAACCCTTGCGTTGACGAACGCCACGCTTCCGTACGCGCTGGAAATCGCGAACAAGGGTATCTATGAAGCGGCTTTGGGCAGCCCCCCTCTGCGCAAAGGAATCAATGTAATCGGCGGCTGCATTACGCACGAAGCGGTCGCCGAGGCGCACCACCTGGCCTACATGGAGCCAGGCTCGCTATTGCGCGCAGCTTCCGCGTGATTGCGCAGCGGCCAAAACAAAACGGCAGTCCGAACCCGAAGGGTTCAGCTGCCGTTTTGTTTTGACGACCGGCCGCCGTCATGCAGCGCGACACCGCGCGCTGGGAGCTGTGCGCGGTGCGAAAGTCGTCCAATCTACCCGACTGCGCGAAGAAAGTCTGCAAAAGTGCAGTTTTTTGCTCCTTTATGCGCATGCTTCGCGAAATTCCTGCAATTGTGCAGGCTTTTCCTCGGCACAGGGGCTCAACTTTCCATTTTGTCAAAAATTCCTGTACTTTCGCAGGCTTTTCGCCAAAACGAGCTATTTTCACAGAAAATTCCTGCACTTTTGCAGGTTTTCCCGTCGGCCCACACTAGCTTTGCAAACAAATGTAACAAACCATATTTTTTAAATGTTATTTAACAAAAAAGGTAAATTAATGTTGAAATTTTGCATAAAAAAACCTATTCTAATGGTCAGATCATCTAGGCGTGTTAC
>NZ_JBYLHY010000047.1:0-43798 GCF_057749925.1 Paenibacillus sp. sgz302191 | reverse complement strand
ATGAGATTTCCCAGTATGTAAGACCCCTTGTAGACGACGAGGTAGATAGGTTCGAGGTGGAAGCGCGGCAACGTGTGGAGCTGACGAATACTAATCGGTCGAGGGCTTAACCTATACAATTTAACTCGCACTTTACGCAAGTTTCGTATCTAGTTTTCAGGGTGCAAGTCAGCCTGAGGAGTTTGATTGATGTTTCCTGGCAGAAACATCCTGTTTGGTGATGATGGCGGAGGGGATCCACGCGTTCCCATCTCGAACACGACCGTTAAGCCCTCCAGCGTCGATGGTACTTGAACCGAAGGGTTCTGGGAGAGTAGATCGTTGCCAAGCACTGTTCCCTGATAGCTCAGTTGGTAGAGCACTCGACTGTTAATCGAGTTGTCACAGGTTCGAGTCCTGTTCGGGGAGTCTTTGCTTCCATAGCTCAGTCGGTAGAGTGCATCCATGGTAAGGATGAGGTCACCGGTTCGATTCCGGTTGGAAGCTTCATGAATTAAGGCCCGTTGGTCAAGGGGTTAAGACACCTCCCTTTCACGGAGGTAACAGGGGTTCGAATCCCCTACGGGTCATAAGATTTCACTTTGCTAAGGAATTTGCGAAGTGGATTCCGATATCCCACGGAGGCTTAGCTCAGCTGGGAGAGCATCTGCCTTACAAGCAGAGGGTCGGCGGTTCGATCCCGTCAGCCTCCACCATGAACAACCTAATATGCCGTTGTAGCTCAATTGGTAGAGCAACTGACTTGTAATCAGTAGGTTGGGGGTTCAAGTCCTCTCGACGGCATGTGAGTATTGGGGATTAGCCAAGCGGTAAGGCAACGGACTTTGACTCCGTCATGCCTAGGTTCGAATCCTAGATCCCCAGTATTACACCCCACAAAGTGAAGATAAGCTCTGAAGCGAATTCCGATTACTTTGCGGGGACCCCATAATTATAGCTTGAGCCATTAGCTCAGTTGGTAGAGCACCTGACTTTTAATCAGGGTGTCGTAGGTTCGAGTCCTACATGGCTCACCATTTTAGTAACACCATGCGCGTATGGCGGAATTGGCAGACGCACTAGACTTAGGATCTAGCGGGCGACCGTGGGGGTTCAAGTCCCTCTACGCGCATCATGCGGAAGTGGCTCAGGGGTAGAGCATCGCCTTGCCAAGGCGAGGGTCGCGGGTTCGAATCCCGTCTTCCGCTCCATTAAGTGCCCATAGCTCAGCCGGATAGAGCGTTTGACTACGAATCAAAAGGTCGGGAGTTCGAATCTCTCTGGGCACGCCATTTCTTTACTAAGCTTCATACTATCGGGACGTAGCTCAGCTTGGTAGAGCACCTGCTTTGGGAGCAGGGGGTCGCATGTTCAAATCGTGTCGTCCCGATACGCGCGGGTGTAGTTCAATGGTAGAACTCCAGCCTTCCAAGCTGGTAGCGTGGGTTCGATTCCCATCACCCGCTTACAGTTTCAAAACAAACTTCTTATGCTGAGCATAGGGAGTTTGTTTTTTGTCATAACACAGTTTTTCCAAGGTGGAAATACGGGGCGGAAATAACCTGCAAATCTCCAGGAAGACGTTTGAGGCAAGATTGTTAGGGGATTAAAGCACAATTCAGAATCTTGAAAAGTCACGGCACTTTGGGTAGGGGCAGACAGAGCGGACCTTAATTGTTGGTGCAGCCACTCGTGAAGCGTGCTAGAGCTTGGTAACCCGAAAAGCCTGCGAAAGTGCAGGCTTTTTCTGCGTTTGTGGTCTATTTTTGGAAAAAGCCTGCAATTGCGCAGGAATTCCGACACAAATGGGTCTGAGCTCAAATATTCGCGAAAAAAACTGCACATTTGCAGGAATGTTTCGTTAACAAGCGTCTCAGCGACCTAAAAGCTGCACTTTTGCAGGTTTTTCCCCGCGCCTAAGCAAATGCGCTGCCTCCTGGCATGCCAGTGCTTCAAACGGTCTGGACGCTTTCGGTTTTTGTATCAGCTTTTAGCAAGTGGGCTGCGTGAGGCAGGGCACTCTCGATTGACTTGGCCGTTTGCACCTAGTATAGCGTCAGGTCTTGAATTGCGGATAATCGATCGATAGTTTTCAGAGTTTACTGCTAATCCGCCGATTTAAATCTGACTGCTTACTAGTCATACAAGCCCGCGGGGGCATATTCCGCGGGGCTTTTTACGAAACTATCCGGTTTCGAATCGCGTATACAACCGCTTGTGTGCGGTCTTCGACGCCGAATTTTTGCAGGATTCGATGGACGTGGGTTTTTACCGTGCTTTCGCTGATATGGAGTTTGGCCGCGATTTCTTCGTTTCGCAATCCGTAGGCCATCTGCTGGAGAACCTCCATTTCCCGATCGGTAATGGTCTCAGTAATGTGGATATCCGCTGCACCGCTCGCATAAGAGGGTATGGCGGTTTGTACGGCTTGAGCGATGGCCTTGGCAGCTATCCCCGTACGAAAGATAGCTTCTCCTCGGTAGGCGGATCGTATGGTATCGATCAGTTCGGCGGGATCAGCGTCTTTTAACAAATACCCAACCGCTCCCGAGCGGATACTGTCGAATACATATTTCTCAAAATCAAATGTCGTAAGAATGACGACTTTGCAGTCGGGCTCTAAAGCTGCGATTTCGCGTGTTGCGTCGATTCCGCTGTATTCCGGCATCTGCACGTCCATTAGCAGAACGTGAGGCTTCGTACAGCTTGCCAGGGATACGGCTTCGCGTCCGCTGCCGGCGTCGCCGACCACACACATGTCTTCCTGAGCGTTGATGATATAGCTAAGACCTTGCCTGATTAAAGGCTGGTCGTCAGCAATCGCTACCCGAATCGTGGTTGATTCCATGGTAACCTCCTAATTTGTCCGATAAGATCCTATCTGACTCCCAGATGTTTAGCTTTGTTGAACTTGAACACCACTATGCAGCGGAACGGTCACAATCAATTCCAACCCGTGCGTTTTCCTTGGACGTATCAGAAAACTGCCGCCCGCTCTCTCGCACCGCGCTTGAATTCCCGAAAGACCGAATCCCGGCGAAGGCGGGTCAGGTCTGTCATAGTTCCCGTTGTCGCTGACGGTCATCGCGATTTCACCATGGTTCTCGCCCAGATGAATATTAACATACGAGGCTTTGGCATGACGAATAACGTTGGTCAGAGCCTCCTGGAGAACACGATAAAGCAATTCGGCGATTTCAACTCTCCATTGGCTGACGGGTTCATTGACGGAGAAAGCGATCTGAATGCCGCTTTGATCATGGACTTGTTTAACCAAACTTTTCATTGCTACCAAACCAAGGTCCGCATCGTCGACGGCCATTTGGTGTACGACCGAACGCACTTCCTGCAGACAGCGGCGGGCTACTTCCAATACGGTGCGGACGGTGTTGTCGGCTTCGGCGGAATTCGATTTTAATACGTAAGGAAGAGCCTGCAGTTGAACGATTACAGAAGTTAAGCCGTGCCCGATGCTGTCGTGTATATCTACGGCAATTCGATTCCTTTCCTCCAGGACCGCATAACGCAGCACGTGTGTGGTGGCTTCTTCCAAGTCTTTATGCGCTTGTTGAAGCTCCAAGTGGGCGTCCGCTAATTGCGCATGGGCTTTTTTCAACTCTTCAAAATGGCGCGCGTTCATTTCTCTGGCGGCACGTTTCAATCGTACACCCCACAACAGTACATATAATCCCGCATGAATGACGGAGATGACAAGGATATCGTCAAAGCTCTTTTGTCGTACATAAAAGAAAATGAGGGCATCGGTTGCGATTATTCCCGCAATTATCGCAGCGGACACCGAACCGGGTAAGGATAACGCCGTATAGCCTACGAGATAGCTAATTAACGTGACGGCTGACTGATCGGCATCAAAATAGAGCCAATCGACAACAGTCAATATCCAGAGAGCAATGAGAGCGATGACCATACTGCGGTTCGCTCGCAGCCGTTTCGGCAGCCACACTAAAGTTACGTAAGAGAGGCACCAAACAATCCCCAGCACGATTGAAACGAGGGACGAGAGGTTGATGGTATGCACCAGCGTGTACAGGATAAGCAGGCTCAGCGCAATAGCACCCGGCCGGGAAAATACTTTTTGCTTACATATTTCGAGCAGAACGGAAGTCTTATCCATACAGGGGGTCCTTTCCGCAATTATCCGGGTTTACGCGGCAAGGCGGCCGGAGTATACATCGCTGTACAATCCGGTCGCCCGCTATTTATCGTCGGCCCAATATTTGCTTGTATTTCAAATAGATCACATACCGGCGGGCGCATATCGTGCCGAGCGGAATAAGGAGCAGTGCTGTGGTCAGCGAGATTAACGCATGCTCTTTGCCCCAGTAGCCGGCCAGCATTCTTAGCAGCATGATGCCCATAAAAACGGCGACTCCGGCGACTGATCCCTGAGAAGTAATTTTTCCGGATGCAGGGTTTACGCGTACTGTTTCCAGCTTGCCTCTCCAAAAGCCGACAACCAGACCGAAAATCAAGCAGATCAGATAAAGCAGCAGCCGTAGCGGCGTCAACTCGGACTGCGCGATATTCGGGACGGTTTGCCATATGAAAAGGGCCGGCACAATCCACATTGTTGCAGGGCGCACTTCCTTTTCCCTCATCGATAGAAGTATAATAATAACGAGGATGATCAAGTAACTTGTCATCGTATTCATGGTTCGCCTCAGCCTCTCTTTGATTGTTATAGCACAAGTATATCGGCTCAGGCCACATATGAAGTCCTCCGAGAGGTTGATTTTCGCTATGCCGCGTACTTCTAAAGATGGATACAGGGTTCAGGTCAAGGATGTGCCAAAAGCTTGTAAAATGGCGTTATATTCCATATTACCTCTATGCGCAACGGAGCATACTATACATAAATTACCACCGCCTAAATTGGGTCTTTTTTTATTTTGGCACTATATGAAGCTAAAGGATTGTGGTAAAATATTCTGTAATGGTTTTTTATAGATTAAAGCTTTAGAGCAACATAGCAGATAGATGAGGTGGAGAGTATGACAGAGAGCGGTATGACCTTACAGAAGCAGTCGACCAACAATTTGCTGCGCAGAGATGTACGCTTCTTGGGGCATATTTTGGGTGAAGTATTGGTGCATCAGGGCGGACACGAACTGCTTGATGTTGTGGAGAAAATCCGGGAGATGAGCAAATCGTTGAGGGCTCATTTTGTGCCGGAAATTTTTCAGGAGTTCAAGCACACGATCGGCTCGTTAGCCCCGGAAATTCGCCATCAGGTGATTCGGGCGTTCGCCATTTATTTTCAACTGGTTAACATTGCGGAGCAAAACCATCGTATTCGCCGTAAACGGGATTACGAGCGTTCATCGGGCGATTCGGTTCAACCGGGTTCGATCGAAAGCATTGTACAAGAATTGAAAAACAATCACGTTCCTTACGACGAGGTTCAGGAAATTTTACAATCGATTTCTCTGGAGCTCGTGATGACTGCCCACCCTACCGAGGCGATGCGCAGAGCCGTGCTGGATATCAATCTTCGCATCTCCGACGACATGATGAAATTGGACGACCCGATGCTTACTTACCGTGAGCGCGAGCAGCTCCGCGAGAAGCTTTTGGGCGAGGTTCTGAACCTTTGGCAGACCGACGAGCTTCGCGACCGGAAGCCTACGGTTATCGATGAAGTGCGCAATGGCCTTTATTTCTTTGATGAGACGCTGTTCGACGTGCTGCCTGAAGTTTACTACGAGCTGGAGCGCTGCCTGGGCAAATATTATCCGGAGCAGACCTGGCACGTGCCGTCTTTCCTGAAATTTGGTTCATGGATCGGCGGGGACCGCGACGGCAACCCGTCCGTAACTGCGGACGTGACCTGGGAGACGCTGGGGCTTCATCGCCAGCTGGCCCTGCAGAAGTACGCGGAAATGTTAAAAGAAACTTTGGAGCACATGAGCTTCAGCAAAAATATAGTGGGCGTCAGCGACGAGCTGATATCCTCCATCCAGGAGGACAAGGAAGCGCTCGGCGAGATTCAGGACGTGTGGCGCAATGAAAAAGAGCCGTACCGGATCAAAGTGACCTATATGCTTGAAAAAATCCAGCATGCCGGCATCGCGCACGTTCCGGCTTCTCATAAATACAATAATCCTGAAGAATTCATTCAGGACCTGAAGATTATTGACGCAAGCCTGAGAAATCATTTTGCCGTATACGTAGCGGACAAATACATCAAAAAAATCATCCGCCAGGTCGAGCTGTTCGGCTTCCATTTGGCTGCGCTCGATATCAGGCAGCACAGCAAAGAGCACGAATCGGCGATGAAGGAGATTTTGGCGAAAATGGGCATCGTTGCTGATTACTCCAAGCTTGACGAGGAAGCGAAAATTAAGCTGCTGAGCGATATTTTGAACGATCCTCGGCCGATCACTTCGAATTACCTTGACTATTCCGAAGGCACCGAAGAGTGTCTGAGCGTCTACAGGGCTGTTCAGCAGGCGCAAAAAGAGTTTGGCCGCAATTGCATTACCAGCTATTTGATCAGTATGACGCAAGGCGCCAGCGACCTTCTGGAAGTGCTTGTGTTTGCGAAAGAAGCCGGACTGTACCGGAAGGAAAGCGACGGTTCCGTCACTTGTACGCTGCAATCCGTGCCGTTGTTCGAGACGATCGACGATTTGCACGCCGCTCCGGACATTATGTCGACGCTTCTGGCGATTCCGGCGTATAAAGCGAGTCTGGACCCGGTTACCCAGCTTCATGAGATCATGCTCGGCTACTCGGACAGCAACAAAGACGGCGGTGTTATAACAGCGAACTGGGAGCTCCGCATGGCACTGCAGGACATTACGGAAGCGGCGAAAAAATTCGGCGTGAAGCTGAAGTTTTTCCATGGCCGCGGCGGCGCGCTCGGGCGCGGAGGCATGCCGCTGAACCGCAGTATTTTGGCGCAGCCGGTCGAAACGCTGGGCGGTGGCATCAAAATTACCGAGCAAGGCGAGGTATTGTCTTCGCGCTACTCCTTGCAGGGCATCGCTTACCGCAGTTTGGAGCAGGCGACGTTTGCGTTGATTACGGCATCCAAATTGTCGCGTTCGCCGCAAAGGCACCCTCTGGAAGACAAGTGGGAAACGATCATGAAAGGTATTTCCGAGCGTTCGCAAACGAAATATCAGGATCTTATTTTCCGCGATGAAGATTTCCTGACATTCTTTAAAGAATCGACACCGCTGCCGGAAATTGGCGAGCTGAACATCGGTTCCCGTCCGTCGAAGCGCAAAAATAGCGACCGTTTTGAAGATTTGCGGGCGATTCCTTGGGTATTCGCTTGGACGCAAAGCCGTTACTTGCTGCCGGCATGGTATGCGGCGGGAACAGGTCTGCAAAGCTTTTATCAAGGAAAAGCCGAGAATTTGAATACGCTCAAGGAAATGTACGAAGAATGGTCATTCTTCCGTTCCATGATCGATAATTTGCAAATGGCATTGGCAAAAGCGGATCTGCTTATCGCCAAAGAGTACGGCAGCATGGTGAAAAAATCGGAGATCGCCGAGCGCATTTTCGGGCTGATCAAGGCGGAATACGAGCTGACCTCCTCCCTCATTTTGCAAATTACCGGGCAGGATGAAATTTTGGACAACGTTCCGGTTATTCAGGAATCGATCCGTCTGAGAAATCCGTACGTAGACCCGCTGAGCTATATGCAGGTTGAGCTGCTGACCGAGCTTCGCGCGCTGCAGGAAGGCAATGAAGATGACTCCGAACTTCTCAGAGAAGTTCTGCTTACGATTAACGGAATTGCCGCAGGGCTTAGAAATACGGGCTGATCGCGCCACATCATATACAGCGTGAGGTTAAAGCAGGAAAGGGAGTCGGGAGCCTTGACAGAAAGGGCGTCTCGACTTTTCCTGTGCTTATCGCAAGCAGCCCGCGGATAAGGAGAATGCACAGCATGGGGCGATGGTTGGCTATAGTTCTGGTCATCATTGGAGCGTCCAGCTACGGACTGCTCTCCTCTTTTATCAAAATGGCGTACGAGCAAGGTTTTGGCGATTCGCAAATCACTCCCGCGCAGATGACGGTGGGAACGTTATTCGTATGGATTCTGGTGCTTTTTCATAAGCCGTCGTGGATGAATCCTTTTAAAGGCCCATGGGTAAAACTAAGCTTGATTGGAATATTCGGCCTGGCGTTAACGACTATTTGTTACAATATCGCGATTTCCGAACTCAACGCTTCTTTGTCGATCATTCTTCTGTTTCAGTTTACCTGGATAACCATAACCATGGATTGCCTGGTGAAGCGCAGATTTCCCAGAAAAGCAGAAGCGCTTGCAATCGTCTTAATCATCCTTGGCACTTTGCTCTCGGTCAATATTTTTGAAACGGATCTGCGGCAGTTTAGCGCGAAAGGGCTCGTTTTCGGACTGTTGTCGGCCTTAACGTACAGCGTATTCCTCTTTTTTACGGGCCAAGTCAAAAGTTCCCTTCCGCCGCTGATGAAATCCGCCGTGATGCTGACAGCAGCTATTCCAGTCATGTATATCATTTATCCGCCTACCGTATTTGCCGCAGCGAACGGAGGGAGCCTCATTCTTTGGGGGCTGCTGCTTGGTTTCCTGGGGCAAGTGGTGCCGACTATAGCTTTCAATATCGGAATTCCCCGTATCGGGAGCGCTCTCGCGGCTATGCTTGGGTCCATCGAGCTGCCTGTTGCCGTAATTGCCGCATTTTTGATTATTGGAGAGCACGTGTCGGGAATTCAATGGGTAGGTATGGTTCTTATCTTGGTTGGAATAGTCGTTTCTGAAAACAAATCCTGATTGCAGCGTTTTATTTCTTACGGGAAACGAATTGTGATGAAGCCGGAGGATGCCTAAAGTGAATTTTGTAGAAGCACGATTGGCCAAGATGGCCAGGAACGGAGATCGGGGGGCTTTTGCCGAGCTTGTAGACCTGTACAAAGACAAGATCTTTCACCTGGCTTACCGGATGCTGAACAACAAGCACGAAGCCGAGGATGCGGTGCAGGAAACGTTTCTGCGGGTATACACGAATTTGCATAAATACGATGAGAATCAAAAGTTTTCGACGTGGATTTTTCGGATTGGTACCAATCTTTGCATAGATAAGCTTCGGCGAAGGAAAAATACGTATTCCCTGGATGCGGAAATGCCTGAAGGGGAGGGCGCCGATTATTACTCGCTGCTTCCCGGTCATGAAGAAACGCCTGAAAAGCAGGTCATCGTTTCCGAGACGAAGGAGCAGGTCCGCAAAGCGATCGAAACGCTGCCGGAGAAATATAAATCGGTGGTGATCCTGAGGTATCTTCACGATATGTCGCTTCAGGAAATCGGAGATGTCCTGGACATGCCGGTTACGACGGTCAAAACCCGAGTGCACCGCGGCCGGGAATATTTGCGTAAAAAATTGGAACAGGATGAACAATTTTCCGCACGGAACGTGCTCAGATGGTGAAACAAATTCGGAGCTCAAACGTATGGTATACCACATTACGCAAACGCAAAGAAAGGGGTGGCTGATGATGAATTGCAAGGAAGCCCTCCCGCTCATGCATGAATATCTGGATGGTGATTTACAGGGATCGGAGGCACTGGAGCTAAAAGAGCATTTGATCTCTTGCACGGCTTGCCATGCGTTATTCAAAGAGCTGGAGAGGACGGACGCGATTGTCAAATCGCTGCCGGCACTGCATGCGCCGGATCACTTGACCGCACTGATTATGAACGGACTTCCGCCTGCGAAAAAAAGCAATCCTTGGGTGAAATGGATTCGCCGGCACCCGGCTGCGTCCGTTGCCGTCGTTTTTGTTACCGTGATGTTCGGAAGCTTCATGTCGATGTGGAACGAAGACCAGCAAATGATGGTAAAAGGCAACGATCTGGAGGACGTTGTGATTCAGGGGGATACGGTGATCGTGCCCCAAGGCCATACCGTCAAAGGAAATCTTGTCGTACAGCGCGGGAAACTGCAGGTTGAAGGCGATGTCGCCGGCAATTTGACCGTGATTGACGGTACGCTGAATTTGGCTTCGACCGCACATATCGCTGGCCAGGTGACGACCGTAGATCAGGCTGTGAGCTGGGTCTGGTATAAGCTCGGAGAATTTGTAGACATGTTTTCCAAATGAAATAGAAGCGTCTTCTTTTCCGGCCGCGACCGGGATTGGAGGCGTTTTTTTCCATTTTCTGAACCTTTTCCGGATTTTGAACGTCAGGAAAGGAGAGGTCGATAGATCAATGGTTCATATTATGTTATGATCTATTTATAGAGAGAAAAAGTGCGCAGTTGTTGGGGGAATCATGGATGGATTTACTCACGGGCATCTCGATTAAGGATATTATCGATATCCTGATCGTCAGCTATGTGATTTATAAGCTCATACTGCTCGTTCGCGGGACAAGGGCCATACAGTTGATGAAGGGCATTCTGGTCATTGTTTTCACTTGGGCCATCAGCATCTGGTTCAAGCTAAGCACGCTGCAGTGGATGGTCAATCAAGCTTTTACGTTCGGGGTACTGGGCGTTATTATTATATTTCAGCCGGAGCTTCGCCGCGCCCTGGAGCAGCTTGGCCGGGGCAAGCTGTTCAGCCGCTCTTCGTCCGAAGAGGACGATGACGTCAACAAGCGAATCGGTGAAGTGATTCGGGCCGCCCAATATTTGGCCAAACGCAAGATCGGCGCCCTGATCGTATTCGAAAAGGAGACCGGACTCACGGACTACGTCGAATCCGGCATTGCCATAGAAAGCAAAATCAGCGCGGAGCTGCTGATTAATATATTTATACCGAACACGCCGCTTCACGACGGAGCAGTCATTTTGCGCCAGAATCAGCTGATGGCCGCGGGCTGTTATTTGCCGCTGTCCGAGAACCCTTTTATCAGCAAGGAGCTGGGAACGCGGCATCGGGCGGCGATCGGCATGAGCGAGGTTTCGGATGCCATGTGCATCGTCGTTTCGGAGGAAACCGGGCAAATTTCATTGACGATGAACGGCCATATCGTGAGGGATATTAAAGAGGAATCGCTCATCAGCAAATTGTTTGAGGAATTGAAGCCGAAGACGAAGGCAAAAGAGAAAAACCCTTTCTTGAAATGGAGGGGACGTTCGAATGGATAAGTGGCTGCGGAATACGAATGTGGTGCGCGTAGTCGCCCTCTTGATCGGGATTTTGCTATGGATCGTTGTACATACGGAAGAAACGAATGTTTCGGGTACGTCGCTTCTCAGAGATCGGGAGGAAACGATTAATAACGTCGCCATTACGACCAGATACGACGAAAGTCATTTTTATATTTCAAAAATGGATCCGGCCAACGTGCAGGTTGTGCTGCGCGGCAAAGATGCCGCCGTGAAGAAAGTGACGACAAGCAACAATTACAAGATCGAGCTTGATCTTACGCAGGTTGGCGACGGCGATCACAATCTTGCGCTCAAGCCGATAGGATTTCCTTCGGACGTCGATGTGGAAGTCATTCCGAAGACCGTAAACGTCGTCATAGAAGAGAAGCAAATGAAGGAAGTTCCTGTCGTCATCAATGTCAAAGGCACGCCGGCTTCGGGGCTCAAAGCGGGGCAGCCGATTGTGAAGCCCAACAAAGTCTACATTACCGCGCCGACGAGCAAGCTGGAGCAGATCGAGAATGTCCGCGGCGACGTTTCCGTGGATAAGGCCCAATCTGCGGTTACGAAGCAGGTCAGGTTGCAGGCTTTTGACAAGGAGGGCAAGGAAGCTGCGGTTGACATGAATCCGCCGGTCGTCGATGTGGAGATACCGATTACGAGCCCGTTCCAGACGGTTCCTCTGCAGTTGAAGGCAAGCGGAGAGCCTGCCAAAGGCTTCGCCATCGCCTCGATCACGCAGACGCCGGATAAGGTAACCATTTATGGCTCGCAGGACGTCGTCGACCACCTTGAGTTCTACCAGGGACCGCAATTCAGTGTGCAGGATATGAATGAGACCAAAGAATATTCACTTGATATCCCGCTCAGGAATAAAGTAACTCAGGTAGACCCGGCTAAAGTAACGGTGCATGTAGAGATTGTACCGTCGGTTACGAAACCGATATCGAACATACCGTTGACCATCATCGGCCAAAACGAGAATTACAATACGAAGGTGGTCGTACCGGAACCAGGGCAAATCGAATTGACGGTGGAAGGGGCTCCCGCCATTATCGATCTGATCAAGACCCAGGATATTCAGGCGATTGTCGATGTCAGCAATTTGCCGCCTGGAAAGCATGAGCTGAACGTATCGCTCAACCTTCCGACCTTTGTGAAGAAGGGTGCTCCGCAAGATATTAAGGCGACTGTCGAAATTAGTGAAAAAACGCCGCCTAAAACAACAACAAATCCATAATGCTCGCAGATGAAGAGGGGAAAACATTTCATGGGGAAATATTTTGGTACAGACGGTGTCCGCGGTGTAGCTAACCAGGAATTGACGCCGGAATTAGCTTATAAAATCGGCCGCTGCGGCGGCTATGTGCTGACGCGTCAAGCTCAGCATCCGAAGGTGGTCATCGGCAGAGACACCCGTATTTCGGGTCCGATGCTGGAAGCCGCGCTCGTCGCAGGGCTGCTTTCCATCGGCGTTCAAGTCATACGAATCGGCATTGTAAGCACCCCTGCGGTCGCTTATTTGACCAAGAAGCTGGGCGCGGATGCGGGCGTCATGATCTCCGCTTCGCATAATCCGGTTGAGGATAACGGAATCAAGTTTTTTGGCGGTGACGGCTTTAAGCTGTTGGATGAAACCGAGCAGGAGATCGAACAATTGATCGATGCCGGAACAGATGAGCTGCCAAGACCGGTAGGCGGAGAAATCGGAACGGTTACGGACGATATGGAAGCGAAATTTGCTTACCTGGAGTTTTTGAAATCGACGGTTTCCAGCACGTTCAAAGGGTTCAAAGTTGTATTGGATTGCGCGAACGGTTCTGCTTTTGAATTGGCTCCCAAAGTGTTCCGCGACCTCGGAGCGGAAGTTGTGACCATCGGCGCGGCTCCGAACGGCAAGAACATCAACGATCATTGCGGGTCCACGCACCCTGAGCAGTTGAAAGAGGAAGTTGTAAAACACGGCGCCGCCATCGGTTTGGCTTTCGACGGCGATGCGGATCGCCTGATCGCGATCGATGAAACGGGCGCCGAAGTGGACGGCGACTATATTCTCAGCATTTGCGGCGATGCGTTGAACCGCGCCGGCAAGCTGAACAACAGCACGATCGTTACGACGGTCATGGCGAACATCGGCTTTTTTAAAGGCGTTGAGAAGCTCGGTCTGACGGCGAAGCAGACTGCGGTCGGCGACAGATACGTGATGGAAGAGATGCGCAAAGGCGGGTACAATCTCGGCGGCGAGCAGTCCGGCCATGTAATTTTCCTTGATTATATTTCGACCGGTGACGGCATTCTTACTGCGCTTCAATTGATGGATACGATCGTGCAGTCGGGGCAAAAGCTTAGCGAATTGAAAACGATTATGCGCAAATATCCGCAAATTCTGGTTAACGTCCGGGTAGCGGATAAAAGCAAGCTGAAAAACAACGCGATCATCGATCAGGCGATCCGTAAAGTGGAAGACGAGCTGGGCGACAACGGCCGCGTGCTCGTTCGCCCATCCGGGACAGAGTCGTTGATCCGCGTTATGGCCGAAGGGCCCGATAAAGCGCAGGTCGAAGCTTACGTCAACGATATCGCCAAAGTCATTCAAGAGCAGTTAGTGTAGGTCCTGAGGAAGCTCCCCTTTTCGGAGCAGTTGCCGGGAAGGGGATTTTCATCATTTTTTCAAAACAGGTCTGCTTGTTTGTAAAAATCTGTTGCATTGAGACATGAAAATGAATAAGATGTAATTATGTTTTCTGAAAGTTTTTCATTACCTTTTACTCAAGAAGGAAAGGCAGGGCAGAGGTTGGCATAAAGATTTACAAGCGCCAGAACTCGGGAGCGGGACGGAAACAGGTTATATAACTGCGCAAACGAGTTGACGAGGTGAAGGTGTTCGAAACATTCGGCGGGGACCTTCCGGTATTGTTGAGTACCGTAAAGTTGGAAGGCAAAAACGCTTGGGCGACCAGGCTGACAAGATTCCAACATCACCATAAAAGTTGAATTGAACTTATTCGATGATTGTATAGATTTTTTTGGTATGGGCAAAAAACGTCGTTCTTTGAAAAAAAGTCCTTGATGAAGGGCTTATTAAACTATGGAGGTTTAACACACTATGTGCGGAATTGTTGGATATATCGGAAAGCGTAACTCTCAGGAAATTTTGTTGGAAGGTCTCAAGAAGCTTGAGTACCGCGGCTATGATTCGGCAGGAGTGGCTGTTTATACGACAAGCGGTCTTCAGATTCAGAAAGCAAAGGGGCGCATTGCGAACCTCGAGTCGAAACTGGAGGAAGCTCCTTTGAACGGAAGCGTAGGAATCGGGCATACGCGTTGGGCAACGCACGGCAAGCCGTCCGACATTAATTCTCACCCGCATACGGACAATTCTTTGAAATTTTCCGTTGTGCACAACGGCATTATTGAGAACTACCTCAGCTTGAAGGAAGAGTTGATCGCCAAAGGCCATGTGTTCGTTTCGGAAACCGATACGGAGGTTATTTCCCATTTGATCGCCGATTTGTACGAAGGCGACATCCTCAAAGCGGTGCAAAAGGCGGTCAAACGGATAACCGGCGCTTTTGCACTGGGCGTTCTTACTGAGTATGAACCGGATCGGCTGGTAGCTGTTCGACAAGCCAGTCCTTTGATCATTGGAATTGGCGAAGGAGAAAACTTTATCGGTTCGGATATCCCGGCTATTTTGGAATATACGCGCAATGTGTTTATTTTGAATGATGGCGAAATGGCGCTTTTAACGCGTGATGGTGTCGAATTAATGACGTTGGAGGGGAATTTTATTTCCCGAGAAATGTTTCATGTCGATTGGGACATTATTACTGCGGAAAAAGCCGGATTTGATCACTTCATGCTGAAAGAAATCCACGAGCAGCCTAAAGCGTACCGTGACACTATGGGAAGCCGGATTGCATCGGATAACTCGCAAGTCGCTTTGAAGGAATTGACGATAACCGCTGAAGAAATTCGCAATATTAGCCGCGTTCATATTGTTGCCTGCGGAACGGCGTATCATGCAGGGATGGTCGGCAAATACGTGATCGAGAAGCTGGCGCGCATTCCGGTTGAAACGGATGTCGCTTCAGAGTATCGTTACCGCTCTCCGATCATTACGAAAGATACGCTAGTGATCGTTGTCAGCCAATCCGGCGAAACGGCGGATACGCTTGCCGCCCTTCGTGAAGCCAAACGCTGCGGAGCACACGTGCTTGCCATCACCAACGTTGTAGGCAGCTCAGTTGCCCGCGAAGCGGACGACGTTATCGTGACTTGGGCGGGGCCCGAGATTGCGGTAGCATCCACGAAGGCGTATACGTCGCAGTTGATCGCATTTTATTTGTTCGGCATGCATCTGGCTCAAACTTTGGGCACCCAAACGGCTGATGAAATCAAACAATTGATCGCGGCCATGAAGGAACTGCCTGAGCAAGTGGAAGCCATTTTGGGGCAATCCGAGGCGCTGAAAGCCGTTGCCGAAGATATGGCGAAGCACGATAATCTTTTCTTCATCGGAAGAGGATTGGATTATGCCGTTGCCCAGGAAGGTTCATTGAAATTGAAGGAAATTTCTTACATTCACTCGGAAGCTTACGCTGCAGGCGAACTTAAACACGGCACGCTGGCGCTGATCGAAGAAGGCGTTCCGGTAATCGCGCTTGCCACCCAGCACGAGCTGCTTGAGAAAACCGTGAGCAACATTAAAGAGGTCAAAGCTCGCGGAGCGAACGTGCTAGGCATCGCCGTGGAAGGCGAGGAAGAACTGCAAAAATCAGTCGACAGCACGTTCGTGATTCCTAAGACTTTGGATTTGCTCGCACCGGCCCTGGCAGTTGTGCCGCTGCAATTGCTGTCATACTACGCATCGCTCTCCCGCGGCAACGATGTTGACAAACCACGCAACTTGGCGAAAAGCGTGACGGTGGAGTAAGAGGCTTGTGTGGTTTTGGTGAAATGGAGTTCGGTATTAAAGTTGTGTCCTGAAATGTATTAAAGTTGTGTACTCAATAAAAAGTTGTGTACCTTTGGTATTAAAGTTGTGTGCTGAGCTATAAAGTTGTGTTCTACTCGGCATTAAGTTGTGTACTGAGTAAATAAAGAGCTTGCTGAAATAACAGCACTATACTCAACTAGAAAAGTCCCGATGGATTAAAATCGGGACTTTTCTGTATTTAGGGGGCATATGATGATTTCAACGATTGGGGAACGTATTCGTACAGTCAGAAAAACAAACAAACTCAGTCAAGTTGAGTTTGCTAATATAGTTGGTGTATCTCAAGGTACATTAAGTGAGTTGGAGCAAGATAAGTATAAACCTTCACTTGATACAATTATAGCTATGAAAGAATGTTTTAAAATAGATACTGACTGGCTAATTTTCGGTGATGATAATAAGGAGTTTAAGAGTATTTTTAATCTATCGATTGAATCCCAAGAACTAAATCTATTATCAAACTTTCGTGAACTTAACGAAAGGGATAAAGATGAAATAATTCAGTTTATCAAATTGAAAATAACTCGTTATTAATGTATCGAAATGTTATATTAAAAATTCTAATAACCTGAGTGAACCTACAGAAAACTAGGGCATTCAGGTTATTTCTTTGTGGGGAACTTTCGTTCGCTGTCGGACAGTTGCATGTTTCATCAAGTATACTGAAAATATGTTTAAATAATGTTGCTTGAGACCTGCATTGATTCGTATCATTCTTAGTATGGTTTCAAGACGTCAATGTATAAACGCGAAAACCATGAGTTGCAGCAGAAGGGGATTTCTATTGTGCCAAATGAAGAAATAGATACCATATCAGAGATGTTGTATGAACAGTTGGAAAAAGCCTTACTTGCGGTCACTAGAACCGACCGAGAATTCACTATGATTGCCTATCGTTTTGGGATTTTTGATAAGAAGTGGCGCACGTTACAAGAGACAGGTGATATTTTTAATCTTTCAAGGGAGCGAGTCCGTCAAATAGAGGAGAAAGTCGTACGACGAATGAAAGCTTCTGGAAATCAGCAATTGCGCTTAAAGAACAAAGACCACCCTTGTATGACCATACTTAGTTTTTTTAGAGCATGGGTGAAGCCAGGAGATTCCTCCGATGAATGTAACATAGCAACAATAGTCATACGTCTCTCTGATATACCAGCTTACAGAATAACTCATCTAATTACACAACTTTGCTATTCAAAAGATCAAGCAGAGGAAAAACGGAAATCGTCGTTGCGATTAATCAAAGCTATTCGGAGTAACTTTAAGGATATGCAAAGATATGATAAACAGCAACAACGAATATTCAATCGTCTCTTTGCAAATGTAGCTTGGCCTACTCACACGAAGATAATTAATGATGATGAGTGGTTACGCATACACCCTAAACGGCAAGTAAACCATGAGGGTGAAGGGGATTCCGGAAGCTTTTACAGCGAAAAGAACAAGTTTGAATTAGAGTACGAATCTCAATTAGAATATCGATTCTGTATGTATCTGGAGCAATTAGACGTTGTAGCAAAGTATGTGCAGCAACCTTTAGAAATTCCGTACACAGTGACAGATAAGGATCATATATATTACCCCGATTTTTTTGTCTTGCTTCAAGACGGTCGCTGCGTAGTGGTTGAGATTAAAAGCCATAATCATATGGGGTTTTATCGTAATATCATGAAATGGATAGCCCTGCAGGAGTTTTGTTTGAAGTACGGGTTTGGTTACCTGATCATCGAGAGTTCCCTGAGTCTCAATGATTACATTTTTGCGGAGATCGACAAATTTAAAATCGAGAATTTTCTACAGTACGTAAGCGATAAACAACTATCCTGGAGTGAATATCGGAAAATAAGGGAAGCACTTTCGTTAGACTGGAAAGAAGCAACAAGCATCATACTGCAACACGATCTTAAGCTGACCATTCCACCCTTTCGCTTAACGAAATCTCCGAACTCCTTTGCAGGTTTTATCGAGAGGCATAAGCAAATGACAAAGTACACCAAATTAAAAAAAGCGGTCGTGGAAACTGATGATTCTGAAAATATGAGCAGATCAGCTCATGAGACAAAGACTGTACCTGAGATCACAAAACATAAACAGGACAACTCATTCAGAAGCGATGATGCCCAACTAGCGAACAGCTATAATAGATGGGACTCCTTTGAAGATAATCAACTCATTCAAGAATTCAATATGGGTATGAAAGTCGAACAGATTGCCGAAATTCATAAGAGAAAAATAGGAGGGATTCAATCTCGCTTAAAGAAATTAGGATTAATTACAGAATAAAAATGTTTAATAGAAACAGCGACAGCCTAACGGAGGGCAGAGATATTGAATTTAGATGAGCTGAAAGCGAAAATGATTGAAACAATTCGATTGGCAGGAGTCACGATTGAAAATAGCCAACTTGAACTCGTTGATAGAGGGATACCGCATAAGCCTGCCGGACTTCCGACAGGGAAAATGGGTATATACACATTTATTTACCAGGGGCAGTTTCTCAAAGTAGGCAAAGCTGGGCCTAGTAGTGATGCGAGATTTAGAAGCCAGCACTACAAGCCAATGGGTTCACAGAGTAATTTGGCGAAGTCCATATTAAACGATTGCGATTTTTCTCATTTACATATTTCAATTGACACGGTTGGTGAATGGATAAAACAAAACACAAGAAGAGTAGATATAATCATGGCTGCTTCATTGGGGATATTTATGTTGAATTTCATTGAAGCGTTTTTACATCTAAAGTTTCAACCCAAGTATGAAGGCTTCGATAATCAACGAAAAACTAGTGGAAACTAATGGAAGGAAAAAGATGGATTTTGTCGAATTATTAACCTCATATACTCTATTACGGAAGTGAGGGGGATATGATGATCGATAAAGTCATCCGTATCTTTAACATAATTAATGCCATTCAAGCAAATCCTGGGATATCCGCGGCTGACCTTGCTCTTAAATGCGATGTTAATATCCGAACGATTTATAGGGACATTGATATTCTTACCCTTATCGCACCCGTCACCAATGAAGGTAGGGGGACGGGATACCGGTTTATGGGTAAGTTTTTCTTGTATCCACTCAATTTTACTGAGCAGGAAGCACTAGTTTTTTCATTGTTACCATCCGTGATAGATCTCGATAAGCTGCCGCCGGGTTTCGAGACAGCATATGATAAAGTCATGTCAACGCATCACAAAGAAAAATCTCAACAAAACAATATTATTGGAGATATCACAAGTATTATTCAAATGGGAACACCAGCATACCGAAAGGAAAGCCCGAATTTCCTGCAACCAATCATACAAGCAATTTTAGAGCAAAAGACGATTGACGCGGTCTATCATACTCAATATCGTAATGAAACTACTGAACGTAAAATCGACCCATACTATCTAGTTCCACGAGATCGGCGATTTTATTTAATCGGTTACTGTCATCTGAAACAGGAAATACGAACGTTCCGGATAAGTCGATTTCTGAATGTTGATCTTACAAGCCATTCATTCGATAAAGGAGATTTCAACATAAAGAAGCATTTGAAAAACACTTGGTCGATTGAACAAGGCGATAAGAATATTACCTTCAAAGTGCGATTTAATGCAGAGGTTGCCCGATATATTAAAGAAGAAGAGTTATTTGTCCATCCGCGAATGAAAGATCAGAAGGATGGTAGTTTGATTTTTGAAGTGACTGTGAATAACGAGAAAGAGTTTATTCGATGGATATTGCAGTATGGCCCCGCGGCAGAAATTTTAGAGCCTAAGTCGGTACGTGAAGCCTTAAAGAGTCAGATGGTCGAGTGGCTAGCAATGTATTCTAAATAACAGGTGTCCGTTGAAAATAAAGTACTAGACTACTAGCTGTTATAAAGGTGACAAAGTTATGTTCAATAAACTGCGTTAAATAAAATATGGCAATAAGAGGGAGGGTGCGATGAACGAACAGCAATTTTTGAAAACAATGATAGAAACAGTAAAATATGATGAGTATAAAAATAAGGATGAATTACTCGGAATTTTGAGAAACTCCATAGTCACATTTCATAAAACAAACAGTTTCACGCGTAAAACGTGGCAGCGCTGGGAGTACGTAGACTTAAGGGTGCCTGTGCCAATGTTAAAAGTAGCAAGACAGTTAAAGAGTGAATTAGAAGGATTGGCATCAATAGTATATATAGAAACAGATGAATATGATTTTGAGGGGTTAAATATAAAGCCAAAACCTGTAGATCTTGATAATGAAGAAGATATCGAACATGATGTTTTCTTTGATGAAATAAAAGAGATAATAATTCAAGGTATTCGAAATGCTAAATATACGGTATGGATTGCTGTGGCATGGTTTACTGATAATGAGATATTTCAAGAGTTATTATTAAGAAAAAAAGCAGGTGTAAATGTACGAATCATTACTTCAGATGAGGAATCAAATAAACACTTAATGGGACAATTAGAAGGTAATTTTGAGGTTTTAAAGGTTCCATTAAAAGGAAAGTATTTATCAAATAGACTTCATGATAAATTTTGTATAATTGACTTTGAATTTGTAATGCATGGTTCATATAATTGGAGTAAAAATGCTAGAAATAATGATGAAACTTTAGCTACTGCACTTGACCGAGATTTTGTAAGAAAATTTGCAGATGAATTTATGAGGTTATATGTAGAAAACTAAAATTTATCATATGTTACACTACGGGGAACGTCAGCTCAATAATACAGCGTAGTCTTAATACTTTATTTTTCACTAAAAATAGGAGAGATGCTCGTGAAAATTACGGGGGATATGATCGAGGCATGTTATCTTTACGCTAAAAAGGTTTATCACAATCAAATTGACAAGACAACAGCTACCAATCAATTATATAGCCAGATGGGAATGCATCAAGGAAGCGCGAGCGACTATATTGGAGCTTTTTGTTCGATGATGAATGGTGAAAGATATACTCGGACCATTAACACCAGCGCCACAAAATATTATTTACAGAACATAGGTGAAGATTATGGTTCAAGTCAACTTGAAATTGCACTAAGAGCAGTGAGTTTACATACTGAATACTATGGGAAATTAGGCAATGGAAGGTTAAAAAGTATAGAAAAACTCGTAGAGGGTTACAAATACACTTCATAAAATTTCATCCGAGGGCATGAGATCATTTTGTTGATTTCATGCTTTTTTATTATTACAAAACACAAACGAACAAACATTCGAGACAACCACTTGTCGTTTTAGATGTGCATAATGAAATCATAAAAAAACACGAGGAGGAGCTAGAAAATGAAGATCATCTTAACCAAGCATGCTTTCGAACGTTATTGCGAGAGAGTGCGTCCTCAAGATCTAGAATACTATGGGCTCCAAGAACTCCTTCGCAAGGAAGCTGATAATAAGATATGTTTTCTGGAATGGCAGGGCCGACCTGCAATTTATATTCATCAAGCGTACTGGCGGTATGAATATATTGCGCTCAAACAAGAAGTTACCCTTATTACATGTCTAGGCATTCTTGAAATGATTGACTTAAGCAAATGGTCGAGAAAAAATTCTTCAATCAATAATCGGTACATAAGGAAATTTGCAAATTAATCAAGAGCACAACCACATACAAAGCTGGCTAAGAAGGAACCGGGAGTGTTTTCCCGAAATATACAAGAGAGGGAAGGAGTGGGCCTAATGAACCATAACTGGCTTTCGGATTTGTATGAAATCTGTAATAACGATCCTTTTCGGAAGAAAATTCTCTTAGCCAACCGTTTTAATCAAGCTGAACAATGGCTGTCTACAATAACAAGAGATTACGGCCCATTGCTTGGAGTAGAAACGGAAACTGTAAGATCACTTGTTGTTAAACGGACAAGATTGGAGCTGAAGAGAAAGGGAATCCGACTGTTGAATAGCAGCCAGACGTTTTGGATCGTGCAAAATCTTATGATTGATCTGGCTAATCGGCTCGATAATTACATACCAAGCGAAATGGTGACACCAGGTATTGTACATAGCTTTCATAACGCATTAGAAGAACTCCGGTTTGCGGACATCCGCGCATCGGAGCTTTCCGTTTCTCTTTTTGATAACCTTAATAAAGGGCTTTATATAATTGAACTGCTCACTTTGTATGAACAGTGGTTGGAGCAGAACTGTTACACTGATTTCACTGGACTGCTTGGATTCTTATCGGATAACGTTGATGAAACCCATAACGAGCTCTTCATCATACGGGATGTTGAGCGGCTCTATCCGGTGGAGTTAAAAATGTTGAGTCGAATTGCCGGAAGTGGGCTTGTCAACTTGAAGCAGCGAGCCTTTTTCCCAGCATCCCTCGAAAACTCAAATAATCTTAATGTTCATTTTTACCGAGCAACGGGAATATTTGCAGAGGTTCGGGAAACTTTCCGTCGAGTCTGCCGACAGAAAATTCCTTTCGATCAAACGGAGATCATTGTTTCTAATTATGAAGCCTATAGTACAGCTATTTATACGTTAAGCCAAGCACTAGGCATTCCCTGCACATTTTCAAAAGGGTTGCCTGTCTCCTGTACGAAGGCTGGGAAGGCTGCGATGGTGTATCTCGAATGGTTGGAATCCAACTATGACGTTGAATGTTTGCTGAAGGCTCTCCGACATGGTTATATATCATTTCGTCACTTTGGCGATTCCGTGACAACGGCTGAACTTATTCGTACTTTGGAGCAAAGTGGGATTGGTTGGGGAAGGCATCGTTTTTCAATGCTTGAAGCTGCAGCTACTACTGAGGAAACGGGAAATCATGTCGAAGCGATTCGACAATTAGAACGGGTATTTAAAGGATTGTTCCAAACATTTCCGGATTCAAGTCAGGATACGTGGACACCGTTTACCGTTATACGCGCATTGCTTGATTTTCTCGAAAAGTGCACTATTCCATCCGGTGAGGCAGACATGATGGTTATCGCTGAAATCAATGATCAAGTGAATCAGCTGGAATCAATCTCTCCTCGGGCGTTTACCAACGAAAGTGCCGTGCGTTATGTTAACGACTTGATTGCGGATATTCGAATCCTTTGTGAGGGCCCGGTACATGGGAAGCTGTTTATTTCATCGCTTCAGGATGGTGGTGAATCTGGCAGGGTTCAGACATACATATTGGGAATGAGCAATGAAGCGTGGTCCGTACAAACACGGCAAGATCCCGTCTTGTTGGATGAGGAACGTCGCTGTTTGGGTGGTATGCCGATATCCACTCATCTGGCTGAGCATGCTGTTATTGAACGCGCCGCGCGACTGGGGATGCTGACAGGAACAGTTACGCTAAGCTTCACAAGTTATGATCCGGCAGAACAGAAGGAAACGATTCCAGCTTTCGAGCTTTTGCAGGCCGCAAGGATCGTAACAGGCAGTCCCCATATGGATTTGACAGGACTTGAGTATTTTCTTGGAAAACCGACAGGCTATATGGCGAACAACTCGGAAGGAGAGCATCTTTTAGATGGGACAGATCGCTGGCTTGATCGGTTAACTGTTGGGGAAATAGTGAAGAATGGGCTTCATGCATTGCAACAAGCTTTTCATTTTGCGGCTGATTTGGATCGAGCAGAAGCGAGAATTGGAGCGGCGCTCTTGTCCGAATATGAGGGGATGCTGCAGACGGATGTCTTCGCAGTCCGATATCTGAACAACCCGGAGATGTACCTTAGTGTAACACAGCTCGAAAGATACGGGGAATGTCCAAAGAGGTTTTTCTTCTCCTCGGTGCTGAAGGTCCAGGAGAAAGATACTGCCATATTCGACAGGACCCGCTGGTTGGATGCCGCAGGTAGGGGAAGTTTGCTTCACCGCATCTTTTACCTTTACCTCAAAGAGATTTCCCAAGAATCAGCAATAAGCGATACCCTTATACATAACAAACAAAAACTCTTGGGAATTACTGAGCAGACAATAAACGAGTATGAAGCAATGGTGCCGCCGCCAAGCCCTCATATCTTTTCAAAGGAATGCGAGTCTATCCGACGTGATGTTGTAATCTTCTATCAAATGGAGCAGAAGCGTAAAGGGCGACCATGTTTTTTTGAACTCGAACTGACGATCGACGGAGAACCGATGGATGTCATGTTAGACAATGGTATTGTGATAAGAATGAAGGGGTTCGTGGACAGAGTGGATGTAATCGGGCCACACATGTACAAGATTTATGATTATAAGACAGGTAGTCCGGCGAAGTATGACGAGGATGAGTATTTTTCGCAAGGCACTCAGCTCCAACATGCGCTCTATGCCGTTGCGGCTGAACAGTGGCTGCAGCGTATGGGAATCGACACCGAGGCGCGAGTGGTAGAGTCATCTTATTATTTTCCAACAGAGCGAGGGAAAGGGGAAGAGGTGACTCGAATTCAAAACCGGAGAGCTGAGCTATCTGAGTTGGTCAGGCATCTACTTGCTTCAATGGAGTCTGGATCGTTTCCGGCGACAAAAGAACCTAAGCGGTGTACATACTGTGAGTACCGAGTGGTGTGTGGAAACGAATCGGAGCGAACGAAGGAAAAATGGGATTTAGCTGAAAACACCGTGCTTCTTCAACATTTGAAGGAGGTTGAGCGCTTTGCATGACGATCGGACGGCAAGAGAGAGTATTGCAAGAATCCTCGACCAGACATTTTTGGTGGAAGCGGGAGCTGGATCAGGAAAGACGACATCGCTCGTCGGCAGAATGATCGCTTTACTCGAATCGGGTAGAGTGACTGTAGAACAAATTGCAGCAATTACATTCACGCGGAAAGCAGCGGACGAGCTGAAAAGTAGGTTTCGACTAGAGTTGGAACTAAGGATTCGTAACGCGGCGGAACCTCAAAGCAGTTTGCTACGGCAGGCACTTAAAGAGATTGATCGGAGTTTTATGGGCACGATCCATTCCTTTTGCGGCAGATTGCTTAGGGAAAGGCCGATTGAAGCTAAGCTTGATCCCACATTCCGTGAACTTGAAGAGGAAGAAGCGGCAAGGCTGCGTGATCAATGCTGGGACGAATACCTAATAAACTTGATTGACAACGGGCAGGAAGAGACAATAGCTGGGCTGGGAAAGCTTCAAGTAAATGTTGAGGATCTGCGACAAGTCTATCATAGAGTATGCGACTACACGGATGTTCAGATTGATACGGTTCCCTCCCCTCGACCAGATTTTGATTTGATCCGATTATCGCTGCCGCCAATGATGGATGAAGCGAGCAACTTTATTCCAACGGTTAAACCGGAACGTGGTTGGGATGCGTTGCAGTCGCTCATCCGTGACGGAAGACGGATGGTTGCCATGCACGGGTTGCATGATGATATGCGTGTGCTTCAGCTTGCCCAGTTATTCGAACGGAACATCGATGCAACACTAAATAGGTGGACGGATAGCGCGAAGGCTAAAGAGTTCAAGGTCATGTTCCAAGAATGGCAAAGTCGCGTTCTGGTTCCATTTCTTCGTGCTTGGCGTGAACATCTTTATCCGCAGCTAGTGGATTTCGTTCGGCCAGCCGTTGAGTACGGTGTACGTAGGCGCAGGGCGCTTGGACTGCTAGACTTTCAGGATTTACTGATGAAAGCGACTGCACTGCTCAGGGAGCATGCTGAAGTGCGGCGATTTTTTGCCGGAAGGTATGCCCGCTTGTTCGTAGATGAGTTCCAGGATACGGATCCTATTCAGGCAGAGCTCATGTTTCTGCTTACAGGGGATGATTCGAATGAATCGGATTGGAGGCGGATCACTCCGAAACTAGGATCGCTGTTCGTCGTAGGAGACCCCAAGCAGTCCATTTATCGATTCCGCCGCGCGGATATTTCCACTTATAACTGGGTTAAGAACAAGATCAGGTCATGTGGGGAAGTACTTCAGTTAAGTGCTAATTTTCGCTCGGTTCATGCTATCGGTCAGTTTGTGAATGATGAATTTATTGAGAGATTTCCGAATGCTGAAACGGAACATCAGGCAGCATTTGTAACGATGGAGACCAGAACGGGTAATTCGAGTGTTAGTGTATTGAACGGTGTCTATACGATCACCCATACGAAAATGTCAGGAGGCAAGGTTGCTATTGTGGAAGCAGACGCGGACCGGGTTGCTCGCTCCATTGCTTGGGCCTGCAGCGGACAGCTGAAAATTCAGGAGAAGCAGTCAGGATATGATGGTGGTATTATCTTGAGGGATGCAACTCCAGGTGATTTTCTTGTGCTCTTGAAACGTAGGGAATTTTTGCATCTCTATGCTGAAAAGCTTGAACAATACGGAGTTCCATCAATTACTTCCGGGAGCTCAGCGATGTATGAGGAAATAGGCGCTCTTTCTTTACTTACAAACTGCCTGAATGACCAAGGCGATCGGATTTCCCTACTTGCTGTACTGAAGGGAATGTTATTTGCCATCAGCGACAACGCGCTGTTTCATTACAAAATGCAAGGATTTCCGATCTCATATACATACTTACCGAATCGGGAGGGGGTATCCGAACAGTCATTGCCTGTATACATGGCGTTGGAGAAGATTGCGGAATATGCGCACATCATTCGGCAGTTTCCGGCACTGTCAGCACTCATTCATATCGTAGAGGATCTCGGGCTGATTCCGTTTGCGGCAGTTAGGTCAACTGGTCGGGCACGCGCTGGAACACTGATAAAGCTCCTGCATGTGCTGCAAAAGGATAGCATGGCCGTAACATGTTGGCCTGAGCTATGTTCTTATTTGCTCAAGATGGTGGAAGAAGCGAGGCTTGAGTGCGGGGATTTATTCGCAGGTCAGCAGAATGCCGTCCGTATTATGAACCTCCATAAAGCAAAAGGACTTGAAGCGCCTGTGGTATTCTTGGCCTGTCCGTGTGGAGAATCTGATCACGACGCTTCCGAACACATAGATCGTTCTGGCATTCCAGCACGTGGTTACTTTAGTATCATACGACGAAAGGGATATCAGGAAGAAGTTATAGCACATCCCTCTGGCTGGATAGAGCTCGCCGAGAGAGAACGATTGTATATGAAGGCTGAGAAAGAACGATTGCTATATGTTGCCGCTACTCGCGCGAAGCAACTCATGATCATCAGTCGATATCCGGATCGCCCCGCGATTGACCCATGGAGTAGCTTTGAAAGCGGTCTTCATGAAGGGATGGAGTTGTTCGATGCTACTATTGCGCCGGTGATCCCCTCGCTCTACGATGTCGTGCATGATCAAAAAGTGGATGAAGCTGAAATTCGAGAATGGCGCAGCAAGTTGGCTGAGCCGACATACCGGACAGCTTCAGTGACGGAACTAGCGAAATCGGGAACTACGCAACCACCTAGGCCTCTAAAGGGCAGGGGGATGGCGTTCGGCAGCACAGTACATCGATGCATTGAATTACTAGGATCTAGTGCAACACCTGGACAGTCGGAACTCCAAATCCAATTCATCGCTGAAGAAGAGGGCATGGAAGAGTCGCTTATTCCGGATGTAAAGGCAATGCTGGAAGATGTTATGAATCATCCGCTTTGGAAACGGGCATTGAGAGCAAAGCGCAAAATTCATGAGTTACCCTTACGAACCATTCGTACTGACATAACAATAGAAGGAGCCACAGCAAAAACACTCTTCCTGAAAGGCGTTATTGATTTTCTATTTGAAGAAGAGGATGGCTGGGTCGTCATCGACTTTAAGACCGATGTCTATGAAGATGGACAGCAGCAGGCATTTGTTGATTTCTACCGGCCGCAGGTTGCGGCTTATAAGGAAGAATTAGACCGAGCATTCGGTTTGAAGGTTAAAGAGGTGGGGTTGTATTTTTTGCATGGGAATGAGTACGTGAAGCTATAGAGTATACGTTGTCAACAGGTGTCAGTAAGTAGCTAAATTATAAGTGTTGATTTAACGTAAGAAAAAATCGCAACTTCTTATACATAACTACTAAGAACTTATAAAATGTGATATCCTGTTACATGTAGAATCTTACATGCTTAATAGGGGTGTTTATTTATGGACGTATGTTACAACAAACTGTTTAAGCTGTTAATCGATAAAGGAATGAAGAGGACAGAACTACGGAAAATGACTGGTATCAGTCCTAACACCTTGACTAAGCTATCAAACAATGAATTCGTTTCGATGGAAGTTCTTGTGAAAATCTGCCGCGTATTATCCTGCGATATTGGTGACATCGTAGAGATTGCTAAAAGTCTAGAAAATGGAACGACCATACTTGTGGCATCGGGCGAAGAGCTGCTATGAAAAAGGGAGAATACAGCGCAGGAATGGTTAAGCTTTCCTTTTGGTTTTCTGAGTTTCGCAAGGTCATTAGCTTAATCAATAAAGGAAATACGCTGAACGAAATCAAGGCTTTAAGTTTAGAGGAAAATATTTTTGCGGCTCCAACGCAGGAAAGAGCCATTCAGATATTTAATACTGTGTCCAGACGTGTGAAAAGCTTAGATCAATCATTTTACCCGCTGATTGAACAAAGTGATGTATCCACGCAGAAGATCATTGCGCTTATTGCAATTATGAAGACAGACAGCCTGTTCTTTGATTTTATCTATGAAGTTTATCGGGAAAAGCTGATTATCGGAAGCGATGAACTGGCTGATAGCGATGTCCGAATTTTCTTTAAAGATAAACAGCTTCAGAGTGAGAAAGTCGCGAAATGGACTGATTACACGCTAAAAAGATTGGGCACGTGTTATAAGACACTACTAATGGAAGCTGGTTTAACGGATCGCTCATCCGAAAGTAGAAAGATATTGAAGCCAATACTAGATAAGATGCTAGAACAATGTCTGAAGGACAATGGCATGGAATTAATGATTCATGCCCTGACAGGGGTGAGATAGGAATGGCTAGCTTGGAAGAAAGATTAGACATTGCAGAGCGTATGATCCGAATGCCAAGTTTTCGTCAGAATAAAGGTCTTGGTAATGAGGTTGGTTACTATGTATTCGATTACCCAGCTGAGAAAGAACTAATAGTCAGGGAACGAATCGAGTACATGAAGGCTAAAAATTCAAAATCAACGGATGGTTTTGAACTGGCGGTTTTTGATCTTTACGATATTGTGATTGATATTCTGGAGCAGGAAGGCTTTATGGAACAGTGCTTTATGTTCGAAAAGAAAAAGGGGCTTGAACGTATCATAAAGTCAGTAGGAAATCTTCTCCAGATAAATGATGATGCTAGTCTGATAGTTCACTGTATTCAAGAGCGGACTCCTAAGGATGCCGTTGTATTTTTGACTGGGATTGGGAAATGCTACCCGCTGCTTCGGTCACATAAGGTATTAAATAACTTGCATCAAGCGATTGACCGTGTGCCGGTGGTCATGTT
Source organism: Paenibacillus sp. sgz302191 (assembly GCF_057749925.1). Lineage (NCBI taxonomy): Bacteria > Bacillati > Bacillota > Bacilli > Caryophanales > Paenibacillaceae > Paenibacillus > Paenibacillus sp. sgz302191. Next base: position 14,409 of record NZ_JBYLHY010000047.1, on the reverse strand, counting down.
TTTTCCAGGTAAGTATGACGGGCAGGAGCTGATCCTGTTTTCGGAAATCAAAGACGATAACTATTACAGAGCATTCAAGCTCGTTGATTAAGGAGCTCGTACAATGAATATCAAAGAAATGTTCGCGAGAGAGATTGACCGGGATATTAAAGGGGTCATAAAAGTTGGCCAGGGTGATGAAGAAAATATTAAGCAGGAACTCGAAGAATATGTTGTGACGAGAGAGTTGCAAAAGCACTTTGCGGATTTTTTTTCTAGTTATAAGAAAGGGATTAACGGTCATACCGACAAAATGGGCGTGTGGATTTCCGGCTTCTTTGGGAGTGGTAAATCCCACTTTCTAAAAATTCTTTCTTACTTGCTTGGCAATAAAGAAGTTCATGGTAAGAAAGCACTTGACTATTTCATTGAGGATAACAAAATCATCGACCCAATGGTACTGGCAGACATGAAGTTGACCGCAACTGTGCCAACCGATGTCGTCTTATTCAATATCGATTCCAAGAGTGAAATGACCGGAAAGCAGTCCAAAGATGCCATTGTCTCTGTATTTCTGAAGGTATTTAATGAGATGCAAGGGTTTTGTGGCTCGATTCCATTCCTTGCCGATCTGGAAAGACGGCTTGTAGAAGAAGATCGTTTTGAAGAGTTTAAAAACCTATTTCATGGGAATTTCGGCAAGTCATGGGAAACATCCCGGCACAAATTTGATTTTATTCAAGACAGCATAGTAGAAGTGTTGGATGAAATGGGCTTTATGAGCGAGGCTGCTGCTCGTAACTGGTGTGAGAAAGCGACAGAACCGTACACGATTAGCATTGAGACTTTTGCCCGTTTGGTGAAAGAATATCTCGACCGCAAGGGAAATAATCATCATATTGTATTCTTGGTGGATGAAATTGGCCAATACATAGGTGACGACTCTAAGCTGATGCTTAATCTGCAAACGGTAACCGAAGACTTAGGAACTGCTTGTCAAGGTAAGGTTTGGATTGTCGTAACCAGCCAACAGGATATTGATTCCATAACCAAGACAAAGGGTAACGACTTTTCCAAAATTCAAGGACGATTTGATACCCGCCTGTCCCTTTCGTCAGCTAATGTCGATGAGGTCATTAAGAAGAGGATCCTGGAAAAAAATACAACTGCTGAGCAGATGTTAAGATTACTATATGAGCAGAAAACCACTATTATCAAGAACCTGATTGTGTTTAATGATGGTATAGAAAAGAAACTATACGCTGACGACCGAGATTTTGCTGCCGTTTATCCGTTTGTGCCTTATCAGTTTAATTTGCTAGGAAGTGTCCTGACCTCCATCAGAACTCACGGTGCTTCTGGAAAGCATTTGTCTGAGGGCGAGCGTTCCATGATTTCACTGTTTAAAGAGTCGGCGGTAAAACTGATGAATTGCCCCGAGGGCACTTTGATTCCATTTAATGTGTTCTACGATGCATTGCATCAATTCCTGGATCACAGTCATAAGGGAGTTATCAGCCGCGCAATCGATAACAGTTATATTAACCCGGATAAGCATGAAGACTGTTTTGCTGTTAATGTTCTTAAAACGCTGTTCATGATTAAGTACGTCAAAGAAATTACAGCTAACATTGAGAATATCACTAGTTTGATGATTGCGGATATTGATACGGATAGAATGGAATTAAAAAAGCAAGTAGAAGAAGCACTGAAAATTCTGGCACGTCAAATGCTCATTCAGAAGCATGGCGATATTTATGTATTTCTGACAGACGAAGAACAAGAAATAAACCGTGAAATCGAAAGCCAGAATGTAGAGATGTCCGAAGTCGTCAGCAAGGTTTCGGAGCTTATTTACGAAGATATCTTTAGTGATAAAAAATACCGTTACCCAGCGTTTAATGGCAGATACAGCTTTGCTTTCAATCAGTTCGTAGATGATCGACCATATAAAGCGAACCAGAGCAATGATATTGGAATAAGAGTACTCACTCCTAATGCTGACTACAGTACTGATGAAATAACAATGCGTATGATTTCAGGACAGGGGAAGGAAATCCTTGTTGTGCTGCCGAATGACTCCGCCTTCTTGGATGAAATCAGAAGTGCACTAAAAATAGAGAAGTTTTTACGTCTTAACACGTCCAGTGCACTGGCTAAGTTCGATCAGATCAAAGAAGGCAAGCGAGTAGAGATGCGTGAAAGAAATGGAAACGCGAAACTATTTTTGATTGAATCATTGAAGAATGCTGAGATCTATGTGAATGGTGATAAAGCGCAGATTGGTTCAAAAGATGTAGTCGCTCGAATTAATGATGCTCTTGGACGCCTTGTATCAACTGTGTATCACAAACTTCCGTATATTGACGCTCCCATGGGTGAAGCGAATATCAGGTCTATGTTCAAGAGTGCAAACCAGCTTACCCTTACATTGGAGGGCGGTACCGAACCGAATATCAACGCCTTAAACGATATGCTCAGTTTTATTTCGAGCAATTCCTCCATGCACACTAAGACCTCCATCAAGAGTTTGTTGGATCGCTTTATGAAGGCTCCATATGGCTTTGTGGAAGATGATGTGGAATGGCTTGTTGCCAAACTATTCAAGAACGGTGATATTTCTTTCACCGTAAATGGAACCAGCGTGACCTTACTTAATAAATCAGATGAAGAAATCATCAACTATATTACCAAGAGAGAATTTGTAGAAAAGTTGTTGACTGAGCGTCGTGAGAAGGCTACTGACAACCAGAAAAAGGCTGTTCGTGAAGTCATGAAGGAATTATTCGGCACCTCCAGCGTTAATGAAGATGATGATGCGATGATGCGCAGCTTCCAGAATTACAGTAGGAATATTCTGAATGAGCTAGAGAAATTTGAAATCATGTACCAGGCAAAGTCGTTTCCTGGACAGAGGATTATAGCGTCCGGTAAAAATTTGCTTCGTGCAATTATTCAAATTCAGTCCCCAATTGAATTCTTCAAGAAGCTTCACACAGATCGGGACGATTATTTTGATTTTGCTGATGATTATGAACCCGTTAAGTCTTTCTTTACCGGAGAGCAGAAGACAGTATTTGAAAAAGCTCTGAAACTGATAAGTATATACGAGGATAGTAAGACCTTTATAGTCGATGAAAAGGTCGAACAGGTTGTAAATGATATTAAGGGGATCTTGAAAAAAGAAACTCCATACGGCGAGATTCCAAAATTGCCTGAACTGTTAGATCGATTTACAGAGCTCTATTCGAAGTTACTGCAGGATATGGAAGCGCCAGTGATCGCGGCAATAGAAGATGCAAGAAAACGTGTATTTGATGAATTAGACTCCAAGGGTTATAAGGACCAGTTTACCAATCGATTCCATCAGCTTTTCCTTGAAATTATGGAGAAGGCGAGAACAAGCAACAATGTGGCGACTTTACAGAATATCAGAGTGGAAGCCGATGCGCTGAAAGTTCGGCTACTTAATGAACTAGCAAAGAAAGATGAACAGATTGCACTAGATAGAGTAAAAGAACAGGAAGCCAAGACGGATTATGGCAAAAGAAATGGAGAGCATATAGAGCCGAAACCTCAGCCGAAGATTAAGAAAAGGAAGAACATCAGTATCAAGAGTGTCAGTCTATCTGCGTCCTGGCAAATTGAAACCCCGCAGGATGTTGACAAGTATATTGCCACACTACGAGAACGAATTCTGAAAGAATTGGCAGATGATACAATCATCAATATTGAGTTCTAAGAGGAGACACTGCAGATGAATAAAGCAGCTATTAAAAACTTTGCAATATGGGCAAGAAACAAACTCATTGCAGAGATCACATACAAAGCTGGATTGCTGGGGATTACGGAGAAAGGGATTAAGAGTCCCCAGCCGCAATCAACAAATGACGTTCAATTCTTCGATATCGGTACAAAAGAACCTTACTCTATCACTGGTGTGGAAATCGAACAGCGTATAAATCTGGTTGAAATCATACAGAGAAAAGAAAAACAGTCAGATTATAAGACCGCATATAAAAGCGTTATTGATGAGGTTGCCTATACTTGGTTTAACCGACTCATTGCTGTACGCTTCATGGAAGTGAACGACTACTTGCCTTCCAGAATCAGGGTATTATCTTCAGAGAGCAGTTCCAAGATCGAACCTGACTTGGTGACCTCCCCCTTTGAAGCTGACTTGGAGTTTGCTCCTTATGAAACTGAGCGGATTATACAATTGAAAAATGATAATAAGCTGGATGAGCTTTTCCGAATGCTTTTTATCAAGCAGTGTAATGCCTTGAACTCCATTCTGCCGGAATTGTTTGAAAAAACCAACGACTATTCCGAACTGCTGATGAACGTCTCCTTTACTGATAAAGATGGTGTTGTCTATCGTCTAGTACACGATATCCCGGAAGACGATTTCAATGTTGAAAAAGAAGGTCAGGTTGAGATCATAGGCTGGCTTTATCAGTATTATAATTATGAAAGAAAAGATGAGGTTATTAATATTTACAAAGGAGTCGTGAAAAAAGAGGATATTCCCGCGGCTACCCAACTATTTACTACTGACTGGGTTGTACGCTATATGATTGATAACTCTTTGGGGAAATTCTGGGTGGAGCGGAATCCAGATAGTTCCTTGAAAAATAAACTTGAATACTTACTAAATGATGCAATGATAAATATTGAAGAAAAGGTTTCTCCTGAAGATTTGAAAATATTTGATCCATGTATGGGAAGCGGGCATATTTTGGTCTATGCCTTTGAAGTGTTAATGGCAATTTATGAGGAATGCGGTTATTCTCAAAGAGATGCTGCAGAAAAAATAATTGAGAAAAATTTATACGGCCTCGATATAGATAATCGTGCATATCAACTGGCGTATTTTGCAGTAATGATGAAAGCTAGGCAATATAATCGACGAATACTTACCGGCAGTTCTACTTGCAATGTCTATTCGATTCAGGAGAGTAACGAGATTAATAGTTCCCAGCTCGAATATTTTGGCTTTGGGATGGGGGAGATGGAACGCAATAATGCCTTGAACCAGATAAAATATTTATTGGGCAGTATGCATGACGCTAGAAACTATGGTTCTATAATTCATCTTGATAACTATGACTGGGAATTGTTGCACCAATATATTGATAGTGTAGATGTTAATGGTCAAATGACGTTGGAAACAATGGGAATGGATGAAACTCAAAAGCAATTACGTCAATTAGTAGAAATTGCAGTCTTAATATCTCAAAAATACGACGTAGTTGCAACTAATCCGCCATATTTGAATAAAATGGATGCTAAATTAAAAAACTATGTATACAAGAATTATAAAGACTATTCAGGAGATTTGTTCTCTGTTTTTATATACCGGAACTTAGGTTATTGTAAAGAACAGGGCTATGCAGCATTTATGTCTCCGTTTGTCTGGATGTTTATTAAAACTTACGAAAAGCTGCGAGAGTTTATCATCAATCAAAAATCGATATCAAGTTTGATTCAACTGGAATATTCAGCATTTGATGAGGCTACAGTGCCGATTTGCACTTTTGTATTAAAAAATGCTACAGGTAATCAGGCGGGAACTTATATCAAGCTCTCTGAATTCAAAGGTGGTATGGATGTACAAAGAAAAAAAGTACTCGAATCAATTAAAGATGAAAATTGCGTATACAAATATCTTGTGGATGCAAAAAACTTTTCTCATATTCCTGGAATGCCAATTGCTTATTGGGTAAGCGAACGTGGAGTAAAAAATTATGATAAATCAAAATTGTTGTCAGAAGTTGCTGAGACTAAGCAAGGATTTAAGACAGGTAACAATGATAAGTTTTTACGTTTGTGGTTTGAAGTTTCATATCTGATGCTATATTTACCTGGTTCTAATCGTGAAGCTAAAAAGTGGTTTCCATGCAATAAGGGTGGTGCCTTTAGAAAATGGTATGGAAATCTCGATTATGTAGTAAATTGGGAAGATGATGGATTTGAAATTCGTAATTATAAAGATGGGGAAGGAAACTTATTATCGCGTCCGCAAAATTTACAGTATAATTTTAGAGAAGCCTTAACTTGGTCATCAATTTCATCGGGTCCGATTTCTTTGCGTTATAGTAGTCCACATATGATGTTTGAATCAAAGGGCTCGGGGTGCTTTGTTCGAAATCCTGATAATATATTTGAGCTACAAGGTTTTCTTAACTCAAAAGTAGGAATGTATTACATCAGTGCTTTGGCTCCTACTTTAGATTATTCAGAAGGATCTTTATTAAAACTTCCCTATATTCTTTTTGATAATGAGAATATTAATACAATAGTGAAAAAATGTATTGAAATTTCAAATTTAGATTGGGATTTATTTGAAACAAGTTGGAATTTTATATGCCACCCTTTTCTCGGTTTCTTCTCAATTAACGAAAATGGTATATTGTATAGTCAATATCGTTCTACAGAAAGTCATACATTGAATAATGGTTTTAATACAAGAAGAGCCAGTATTGAAGATGTTTTCACGAACTGGTCTTCCTTCACTGAAACACAGTTTGATCAACTCAAATTTATGGAAGAAGAACTCAACCGTATCTTCATTGATATGTATGGCTTGCAGAGTGAATTGACACCGGAAGTTGAGGTTAAAGATATCACAATCCGCAAAGCCGATCTTGGTCGTGACGTCCGTTCATTCATCTCCTATGCCGTCGGTTGTATGTTTGGTCGCTATAGTCTGGACGTTGACGGTCTCGCCTATGCAGGTGGCGAATGGGACGCGAGCAGATACAGCACCTACATCCCGGATATGGATAATGTTATTCCAATTACAGATGAACAATACTTTGAAGATGATATTGTTGGCTTGTTCTGTGCATTCCTGAAAAAATCATTTGGGGCTGACACACTGGAAGAAAATTTAGCCTTCATCGCCAAAGCACTTGGCAACAAAAGCAATACTTCGAGAGAAGTGATCCGGAATTACTTCTTGAAGGAATTCTTCAAGGATCACTGCAAGATTTATCAAAAGCGTCCGATCTATTGGCTCTTTGATAGCGGTAAAGAAGACGGCTTTAAAGCCTTGATCTACATGCACCGATTTAATGAGGATACAATCGGTAACTTGCGAATTGATTATCTACACCGGATGCAGCGTGTCTATGAAAGTGAGATTGCCCGGATGCAGGAAACAATAGACAATAGTAATAATGCAAGAGAAGTGGCCGCGGCAACCAAACGGAAAGAAAAGCTGACTAAACAGTTGAAAGAAACAAAGGAGTACGACGAAAAGATCGCCCACTTGGCTCTTGCACGTATCTCTATTGATCTGGACGACGGCGTGAAAGTCAATTATGATAATGTACAGACTGGTATAGATGGCAAGAAGCTTGATGTTCTGGCGAAGATTTGATGAATCATGAAAGGGGCTGGTCGGATGGCTGAACTGAATTTAAAACAGATTGCCGACAAGCTGAATACTGAGTTCGTCGGTGATACCCGCAAGCTGGTATTCTGGTACGACGATAAGGCAGAATTTGCTGAGGATATTCATACACTGGAATTGTCTAATGCCAAGGTATATCATTTGGAGCCGGACAATCAGTTCTATACAAAATACTTTCTGGAACGGTTGGATCGAACGACCAATTATTTGATTTATGCACCGTTCCCTAAACCGTCTGTTCGAGAAAATCACCTGGCAGATACTATCAGATATTCCAAAGAATTCTTTGCAGACCGTGCTTCTCTGCTTACAGTTGACCTTGGAATTGATGAGAAATATAAGCCGATCATTCAGAAATACATCAAGTTCTTTGGGGCAAAAGATAGAATACAGCGATTTTATGATCTCGAAATTGAGAATTTCACCAGAGATACGATCGAAATAGCACTAATGAGCGCACTCTGCAAGACACGAACAGCTTCCTTTGAGGAAGTTGTTCGTGTCGTTTTGACAGATAGCGACTTGATGGATAATAAGTTTCTTGGGGAATTTCAGAAATATGATCTTCTTCCCGCTTTCTGGAGGCTTTGCGAAGAACAATTTGGCTACGTTGATGTGAAGCCAACGCTTGAAAAGCTTGTCGTTACCATGTTTGTGACCTACACGGAGCGATATATGGATGCTGAGCTTCCTAAGTCGTGGAAGAGCTTTGCTTCCTATAAATCCGGTAATATTATTGCGTTCTTGGACAATTTGATGAATAGCCTGCTTTATCGAGGCAGATATAATGAACTTTCTGAGTATGTGGCTACGGGATTGAATGCAGCTAACGCGTTGGAAGCGATTGTTCCAGAAGATTTGTTGCGATGTGATACATTTGAGTTTATTGACAGAAGAATTATCAATTGGATAATCGAACGGCTAATGGTTGAGGATACTGGTGCAAAGCTAAACGGCTTGACCATACCGATGGTATGTCGTGAGCGAGGAAAAATGCATTTTGGTGAAGCATCTAAAGAGCAATATCAACTTTTGGAACATGCCTATTACATAGTTCTTGAAGCCAATTATAACTGTCCCGATGATTTATTAGGGATTGTTAATCAATATCGTGAATCTGACTATCTGATTGATACCCACTATCGGTGTTTCTATACCTGTTTTGACAAACTCAAGGACAACACTTCTTTTGAACAACTGCGTGATCTGATCGAGAACATCTATACAAATGAATACATGGAAAAGATCATTCCAAAATGGAATGCAGCTATTATTAATGACGAATTGATGACGGTACTGCCGTTGCAGCGGAATTTCTATTCCCGATATATTCGCAAAAGCAAGGAGCGCGTAGTCGTCATTATATCTGATGCAATGCGCTATGAGACATGTTGTAGTCTCTGGGCGAGATTACAGGATGATGAAAAATGTTCAGCCAAGTTGGAAACCATGCTGAGTGTGTTACCGTCCTATACAAGACTTGGTATGGCTGCGCTTCTACCGCATAAAGCTTTGGAAATGACGGAAGATTACCGGATATTGGTTGATGGTTCTACATGTGACGATCTGAAGCAGCGTGAGGGTGTGCTGAAAAGCTATAATCCTAACAGTCGCTGCATTCAATATGATGACATTAAGACGATGAAACGGGATGCGATTCGCCAGTTATTTGTCGGAATGGATGTTATCTATATTTATCACAATCAAATCGATGCCCGCGGCGACAAGCCCAATACAGAAAACGAAGTCTTTGTTGCCTGTGAAGAAGCGGTGAATGAAATTCATGATCTCATTAAGCAATTAACGGATCATGTGAGTGCTACGCATTATATTGTTACTGCAGACCACGGGTTTATCTACAAGCGGGATAAGCTGCAGGAAAGCGATAAGATTGTGAATGGCTCTGAGAAAGGTTCGTTTGTTAATCGTCGATTTATAGTCTCCGACAAGAAAATTCAGGGAGATGGTATTGGTTCTATACCCTTAAGTAGAATACTTGGCAATAATGATACTAAGGTAGTATCATTCCCAATGAGTTCCAATATTTTCAAGGTAGCAGGCGGTGGCCAGAACTATGTCCATGGTGGTTCGTCCCCTCAAGAAATGATTGTTGCTGTGCTGGATATTAAGACTGAAAAAGGCCATAAAGAAACTCGAACAGTTGAGATAACGCTGGTTAGTATGGTTCAAAAAATCTCGAACCTGATTACCACTCTGGACTTCATACAGAACGAGCCGGTCAGCGATGTCGTGAAGGGAACTAGTTATAAGATATTCTTCGTTTCCGATGACAATGAAAAGATCTCAAATGAGAACATTTATTTTGCTGATAAAAAAGATGTAGAGCCGCAAAAGCGAATTTTCCGTCTACGGTTTAACTTTAAAAATAAAAAATACGATAAATCGAAACGGTACTATCTCGTAGCATACGACGAAAAAAATGATCTAGAGGTTCTTCGTCATGATGTAATTATGGATATAGCCTTTGCCAATGATTTTGGATTTAACGTGTAGGACGGTGATAGCATGAGTGACGATGTTCAGCAGGGGACGGGATACCAATCAGAAATGATAGAAAAATTGAAAACTTACTTCTCAGGTAAAATCGTTAGAAAAGACCTCACGAAGAGAATCAAAGAAGGAGCCAACGTACCTGTCTATGTACTGGAATATTTACTTGGTATGTACTGCTCCTCCATGGATGAAGAAGAAATCGAAGCGGGAGTAGCTAATGTAAAGCAAATTTTGGCTGAAAATTACGTGCGCCCAGATGAAGCGCAGAAAATCATCTCCAAGCTCCGTGAGCGTGGTAGTTATACGGTTATTGATAAAATATCGGTCAAATTAAATTATAAGAATGATATTTATGAATCGGAATTTTCCAACCTCGGGATCAAAGGAGTTCCTATCGCGGAAACGTATGTTTCGGACTATGAACGATTACTCTGCGGGGGAATCTGGTGTATTGTCCAGATGGAATATTTTTATGATGAGGCAGATAAAAACCGCTGTCCTTTCATTATCCGCAAGCTGACACCCATACAGATGCCAAGCTTGGATATAGAAGAGGTCAAGGCGGCAAGAGTCAATTTCACCGATGACGAATGGATCGATCTTCTTTTGAGAAGCACGGGAATGGAACCTTCTCAATTTAATAAGCGGGTCAAGTGGCTGCATTTAGCCAGATTGATTCCACTTATCGAAAATAACTACAACCTATGCGAACTTGGACCGAGAGGAACGGGGAAATCCCACATTTACAAAGAAATTAGCCCCAATAGTATTCTTGTCTCCGGTGGTCAGACTACAGTAGCCAATTTATTCTACAACATGGGTAGTAAAACAGTGGGGCTCGTTGGCTTATGGGATTGTGTAGCTTTCGATGAAGTGGCCGGTATCAAGTTTAAAGATCAAGACGGCGTTCAAATCATGAAGGATTATATGGCTTCTGGTTCATTTGCAAGAGGCAAGGAAGAGAAGAATGCCTATGCTTCCATGACATTCGTTGGTAACATTAATCAGAGTGTCGACGTTGTATTAAAAACGTCACATTTATTTGATCCGTTCCCTGATGCTATGGCCAATGACTCTGCATTCCTTGATCGTATGCATTGCTATATTCCTGGTTGGGAAATACCGAAATATCGGCCTGAATATTTTACGAATGATTATGGCTTTATTACCGACTACTTTGCTGAAATCATGCGTGAACTCCGTAAAATTTCCTACGGGGATGCATTTGAGAAATACTTCAAGTTAGGCAACAATCTGAATCAAAGGGATGTAATAGCTGTAAGAAGAACGGTATCGGGATTAACTAAATTGATTCATCCTGATGGTCAATTTACTAAAGAGAACGTGGAAGAAATATTACGTTTTGCCTTGGAAATGCGCCGGAGAGTAAAAGAACAATTGAAAAAGATCGGCGGCATGGAATTCTACGATGTGAATTTTTCGTATATTGACCAGGAAACCTTCAACGAAGAATTTGTGTCTGTTCCGGAGCAAGGCGGTGGCAAGCTGATCCCAGAGGGAATGGGTAAGCCTGGACACATTTACACAGTCTCGCATGGGAAGTCCGGTATGATTGGCGTTTATAAAATAGAGATGCAAATGAGTACTGGAACCGGAAAATTCGAAAGAACTGGCCTTGGTTCGGACCGTGAAGCGAAAGAAGCTGTCGATACGGCATATCGATACTTGAAAGCAAATGGAAAGAACATTAGTGGTTCAATTACTACAACCACTAAGGACTATCTCATGCATATTCAGGATATGAACGGTATTGGGATGACCAAGAGTTTGACTCTGCCGGCAGTGGTGGCTATCTGTTCTGTGGCTTTAAATAAGCCAGCTCTGAGCACTTCTGTCATATTGGGAGACTTAAGTATCGGTGGTACAATAATGAAAGTCGAAGAGCTCGCTAATACCTTGCAAGTTTGCTTGGATAGTGGGGCGAAGAAGGTCTTAATACCGATTACATCAGCTGTTGATCTTGGAACAGTCCCTTCTGAACTGATTGGCTGTTTTAATATTATCTTCTACCAAAGTGCAGAGGATGCTGTTTTCAAGGCCCTTGGAGTTGAGTAGTAGATAGCTTGGTATTAAAAGTTGGAATACGTAATTTCACATGCCGCGGCGGAAAAGATGTACACCTGTGAACTAATTGCAGCATATTTACTAAGCTTTCGAATGTAAGTTCATTTTGAGATATTACGGTCGTTCTATATGGGCCGGGGCATATGCAGAGACTTATATTGGGATCAATCATTCTTACTAGGCTTCAGTATGGTGGTAGCCCTCGGCAACAAGAAAGCCAAGAGAGACGACGAGTGGGGATACCAATAGTTTATGGCTCTTCGTCGCTTATTTGCCATTGATCGCATTGTATTTGGTCAGCCGAGGCAGGACGATCTGATTCAATCACTTATTTAGAACGATTCGATGGTGATATGGTAAAGCTACACATTGTTGAGCTGACTTGAGTCCAAATGCAATTCCAAGCTGTCAAAGAGTTCTCTTTAATTGGAGAGCTTTTTGGTGTTTCTTTTTATATTAAATAATTCGGTGTTGGGGCATTAAGATCCTAGTGAACTATGAAAAAACGACAAAATCCGTGGGTATTAATTTCTCGAATACTGTGATTTTTTGTAAGAGGTTAGAGGATTTTGGTTCTTGTTATCGAAAATAGTTTAGATGTGAGATTCAAATACTTACCATGTTCTTGCAGATGGAGTTGATTTTTTGAACCGATGGTTAGCAATGATTTTCCCAGAGGCTGTTTTGTTAAATAAATTAATACCCAGATTGCCTCAGAGTAACAATAAAGAGAAAAAGATGGAACTGCGCAAACAAAGAAATATAGCTACTCAGTATGGTCAACCTGCCCATCAAGAAGCCTTAATACATAACCCAGTAAATAAACCTGACTTGAAATCATCTGAGACAGCTAAAAAACCAGATATACCAACTGTATCGAAGATAGCGACTCCTGTACAAGAACAACAAATTAAGAAACAAACCAATGTGGAGTTTGATTTGGAGAAAGAGTTAGAGTCCATAATTGGACTTGAAGAAGTGAAGTCAAAGTTAAGAGAACTGAATGCTTTAGTACGTATCCAAGCAGAAAGAATGAAATTTGGACTGCAAGTTGAAAGTCAAAGCATGCACATGATTTTTATTGGAAACCCAGGGACGGGAAAGACAACAGTTGCACGATTAATCGGAGATATTATGCGGGATGCTCAAATATTACCGATCGGCCATATTGTTGAGACTGATCGCTCGGGACTTGTCGGACAATATATTGGACAAACAGCAATTAAGACCACTGAAATGATTGAGCAAGCGTATGGCGGCATTTTATTTATTGATGAGGCTTATTCTTTAATTCCTGAAGACCAAGGTAGGGACTTCGGCAAAGAAGCTGTAGATACGCTTGTAAAGGCAATGGAAGATCATCGAGACAAATTTGTTGTCATACTTGCCGGTTATCCTGGAGATATGCAGCGGTTCTTGGAAAGTAATCCTGGATTAAACTCTCGTTTCCCTCATCAAATACCTTTCCCAGACTACAGCGTAGAAGAATTGATCCGAATATTACATCAAATTGCAGCCGGTAAAGGGTATGTGATTACATCCGAAGCTGAAAAATATCTGTATAATGAATTAACGAGAGTGCAGCGGGAAATTGGAAAACTGGGTAACGGACGTTTTGTTCGCAACAAAATTGAAGATGCTATTCGAAAGCAAGCAGTAAGAATAAGCAACAGTAAAGTGAAAATTAATAAGGAAACCCTTCTGAAATTGATGGAGGAGGATTTTCGGAATGCGTAGAATAATTGCGTGGTTATTGGTACCTTTTATATTTTTCGGAACGATTATTCAAGGATACGGTAATGCATATTTAGCGATCAAATTCATTATTGGTTCGCTTTTTAATAACGTTGGTGAAGATTATTATAGAAGCAGTATGTCCATGTGGATAAACTTTTGGGTCCTTTTATTAACTGGTTTGATATTTGTTAAGCTACTTGAAAAACGCTGGCCAATTGTTTTGGGACTGTATACAGCCCTTACGTTTGTTGCGATTGACGTAGTCGCACAGTCAATAACTAATATATCCGGAACATCATCAAAATTACTTACGATTGCAGGAATGATAGCTGGGATTTTATTATTTCGAGCCATTGGTGGATTGTGGTTGCTAAAATTTACAGATGAAGAAGATAACGCTCGTTATTACTCCAGATATTGAATGGTGAAGACTATATCTCCAAAAGAATGAAATAAAATCGTTAGAGGACTGAATTTGTTAAAATATGAAATATCATTTTGAGATTACCCAAATGAAACCGGATGTTATATCCATAAAAAATCTCAATTAGCTTCATCGCTATAGTTCATGGCTAATGTCTGTGTAATAGAAAAATAGTCAATACTGTCCAGTAAGACGATTAATAGGGCGGGATGACTAATGTGGACCTCAATGAGCAGCAGTGACAATATGATTT
>NZ_JBYLHY010000046.1:0-44535 GCF_057749925.1 Paenibacillus sp. sgz302191 | reverse complement strand
CTAGTTTTCAGGGTGCAAATGAGCACTTTGACTGTTTGGTGATGATGGCGGAGGGGATCCACGCGTTCCCATCTCGAACACGACCGTTAAGCCCTCCAGCGTCGATGGTACTTGAACCGAAGGGTTCCGGGAGAGTAGAACGTTGCCAAGCACTGTTCCCTGATAGCTCAGTTGGTAGAGCACTCGACTGTTAATCGAGTTGTCACAGGTTCGAGTCCTGTTCGGGGAGCCATTTCCAAGGCCCGTTGGTCAAGGGGTTAAGACACCTCCCTTTCACGGAGGTAACAGGGGTTCGAATCCCCTACGGGTCATAAGGTTTCACCATACAAAGGTGATTCCGATATCCCACGGAGGCTTAGCTCAGCTGGGAGAGCATCTGCCTTACAAGCAGAGGGTCGGCGGTTCGATCCCGTCAGCCTCCACCATTAATGAAATATCGTAGCTGGTACATATTTCGTTATTAAATGGAGACTCTAACAAGGTCCTAATGACGCGGGGTGGAGCAGCCCGGTAGCTCGTCGGGCTCATAACCCGAAGGCCGCAGGTTCAAATCCTGCCCCCGCAATCAACCTCCTAAAGGTTAAGTTGTTTTATCCAGTGTGGAGCCGTGGTGTAGAGGCCTAACATGCCTGCCTGTCACGCAGGAGACCGCGGGTTCGAATCCCGTCGGCTCCGCCATTTTTTACAATTGAATTAGAGCCATTAGCTCAGTTGGTAGAGCACCTGACTTTTAATCAGGGTGTCGTAGGTTCGAGTCCTACATGGCTCACCATGTTTTACTTGCGGTCGTGGCGGAATTGGCAGACGCGCACGGTTCAGGTCCGTGTGGGCTAACCCCCCGTGGAGGTTCGAGTCCTCTCGACCGCATCACACCTAAAACGGAACCCTTCGATTGTTTGAGGGGTTTATTTTTATTTATAGTCGCTGGCTTGTTACGCACTGTTTAATTCTCAAAAGTTATGGCTAACTTCTTCAAATCAATCACAGCATTTAACTTCATAAGAATGTCAAGCCCGAGAAGTCCATTAATGTTTCCTTCGGGATCGATAACTCCAAAATCCAACTTCACCTTGCTGAGACTCACTGACCCAAGATTTACTTCTTCAACTTGTTTGGAGAAAAAATTGTGCAAACTCCCGCCTATGCCATAAAAAGAATGTACATAATCGTCTAGCTCAGCAAAAATACCAATCTCCTCTACAATGTCGGGGGAAATGATTGTTTCTGCGGCTCCGGTATCAACAACAATATTTTCAACTACAATTGATTTCCCTCGAAAGAAAATCTCCATTGAAGTGAACAAGAGCCCATCTCTATACTCGATGTTTGTCATATTGACCCCTGAACCCGAACAATTGCTTGATTTGAATTTCAATTTTTTCTTTTCCGGTATGATATACGAGAACGTCATCCTTTGAGCGAACCAATTCCCTAGTTGCTTCTTTCTCGTCATCAAAAGCTTGGATAACGGCCATATCGTCAACATATCGCACTTGATTTTCAATGTGGGACTTTAAGATTTGGAGTTTTACAAAACGGTCGGGGTACAGTTTTCTGACTTCATTCCAGTTCATCAAGGACACCTCCAGTTAAGAGCTAGTAAACTAATATTACCATTAACGCCGTGGATGTGCCATGTCGACTCGGAACTAACAGAGAGTTTCAATGAAGCAATCAATGGTCGTTTGGTTTCTGATCTGCTTTTTGATGCGGATTAGGAACCTTTTTATTTTGCCTGATGCTCAGGCTTTCGCGAAGAATGAGCGTAAAAGGAATTTTGGATCATTTGAGAAGTTGTCTTAATTCTTCTGTCATTTGCTCCACTAACTCAGGTCTTCCATGAAATTGAGCCGGTGTATTTTGAAAGAGCTCTATACGCCAACTTCCTCCAGTTTTACCGACAACTAAAGTGTGATGTGTGTTAACTTTTGGGTTAATGTCCGTTTGTGCAGGAGGCACCATACCTGCAATGGCTCGTAGTATAGCTGCATTTGAAGTTAGAAATCGCACGTCTTTGACTTTGCTTATAAATCGAGCAGTGGGGTGATCCTGGAAAATTGGATTCAGGTGTGAGTATATCTCATCCGATCCAATCGCCTGACTCCCGTCAAAGCCGATAAGCTCACCATTTTCAGAGAATAATTCAGCCATCCCACGAGCACTTCGATTATTCCACGCAGCTAATAGTTGTTCGTAGAGTGCTTGAATTTCATCTGTATCATCCATTATCCATTCCTCCTGAAAAGGCGTTATTAAGACCACGAGCAGTCGGCTCCTCCAATTATAGCATGTATTATTTTTCATGGGACAATACAATCTTGTTTTCAAATATGTTCCACGAAGCTCCGAGAGCCAAATTTTGGTTTCGTGCCCCTTGGTCATTTTGTCAGACGTCAGCCGGTTCAAAGGTAAAGTTGTCTGGTCGTTTCTATTTTTTGTTTGATGTAATCTACAGCTGCTGCAGGTTCCAAAATCCTCGCTTCCCCTCCCAGTTGCCAGATCAAATCCGCAAAAAAAGATATTTTTTGTACAGGAATTCGAATTTTGATTTTTCCGCCTCTGCCTCCGTCTTCGCGAACCTCAATATAGGGTCCAAACCAAACGCTGGTTTCAAGCAAACGTACGCCTTCCTCCGTAAGCTCGACAATCAAATCGCATTGATCTTTAAAACGTGCCAAATTTGGGGTAATCCAATCAAAGACCGATCTATCGCTCAAATCTTCCCTATAAGGAAACGAATCGTTCAAGCTAGCGAAGACGATGCGATCCGCGCGGAAAAGGCGGTACGTTTGCCGCAGGAAACAGTAAGCCGGACAGTACCAGTATCCTTCGCTCGCATAGAGGCCAATCGGTTGGATTTCCCTTTGCGTCTCTCCATCGTTGGATTTATAGGCGATCGTCACAACGCTGTTGATCATGATCGCTTGCATCAAGATTTGGAGGCAATCCGTGGACATGGTTCGATGAGGGTTCCAGATCACCACTCGATTCCTGAGCCGATCGATTTGTTCCTTCGCGCTGGCAGGCAAATAATGATAAAACTTATGAATCGCCGAAGCCGCACTCTCATCAAAAGGAACCGAACCGAAATACTGTAAAGATTGGCAAGCGAAAAAAACGGCGACTGCCTCGTTCTCCGAAAAGGCAATCGGCGGTAGCATCCTCTCCTGAAGCAGACGATAACCGCCGCCGCGTCCCTGTACCGTATAAATGGGAAAGCCGACTTCGCTCAATTCCTGTAAATCTCGGGTGATCGTGCGCGGAGACAGACCAAACTCGTCGGCGAGTTCTCTAACGGTAAACGATTTTTTAGCGTTGATCACCATCATTAATCGAATTAGGCGCTGTGATTTTATCAAATCGAGATCATTCCTCGCCGCGTATTTTCATCTATTTTACCATGCAAATAAGCCAAGAACTGACTTATTTGCGTGCTATAGTCATTGACGACACTACTTTTGCAGATTAGAAAGGATGAGAGAGGATGAATCAAAATATTTCCCACATCAAAGAACTTCTTTTTCAAGAAATGGAGCTAGCTCTTACCACAACCAATGCATTGCTCTCCATAATCAAAGAGGATCAATGGGAGTATCGCCCCGGCGAGAATATGCGGAGTTTGCTCGAGCTTGCCCGTCATCTTGTCCACGTCCCTGCGCTGGAACTAGCCATCCTGCAGGAGCAATCCAAGGAGGAAGTGAGGAATCTGGCCATATCGGTCATGCATCTAAGAGACGCTGCCTCTTTGTCGGATGTCATGCACCGCGGATTCCATGAGTTAAAAAGCTACATGAATTCCTTGGATGAAAAGGAGCTGCTTTATAAATCAACCGCCCCATTCTTTGCCAAACATCAACCTGCTGCTCAGATAAAATGGTTGATGGAGATCACGACGCATATTTATCATCACCGAGGTCAAATGTTTACCTACATGAAGCAGCTGGGACTTCCGGTATCCATGCGTGACTTGTATGGTCCGGCATCCAATTCCTGGACGCTATAGCCGAACCATATCACAGCTTGTACTTGTAACGTCCCAAGACGGTGGATTGGCTTGACCGTTCACAAAGCCTGCAAAATGGCCGGTGGTGTCGCGGGCCGCAAAATCGATACATTTATAAGTCACCCCTCAGGGTGATTTTTTGTTTTTACGATACCCCTGCCGTCACTCCGTGTTCCCATTGCGCTTGGAGTAACGTTTCGTTAATGCAATCTTAAAAATTGTTTATGTTGAAGCCTGCTATAATTGACTATTAAGACTAAAGGCGGGGAGATAAGTACACTTGAGCTGGGGACATAATATTCGTACGTTTTTTTCCGGTTGGAGGCTGCTGCTGTTTATTTTGATTTCTCTCTTGATCTTGTTTCTCATAGCTTTTCAGGGTTATGTCATCAGTAAGCAATCGACGCGGACGATCGAAGAGCAGTACCACCAAATGATCGTTGAAAATATGGATTCCTTGTCGGTCAACATATCCAGTAATTTAAATTATATGGACGATTTTGCGCGCGCATTATCCAATAATCCGGATTTAATCGGCGCTCTGCAGTCGGACGGCACTCAAATCAAAATAAAGACGGAAGAGCAAATTCGCCTGTTTTCGGAATATTATCATGTCAGGCTTCCTATCAATATTCAAATCCTTACCGATCAGAAAGGGCTGTACGCTTATCCGGCTTTGAACGTCTGGGAGGAGAAGCGGCTCAAAGAAACGGTGTCCACTTTCCCTTGGTATTACCAGCGCATATCGCTCGATAACAATTATCTTCACTGGAACGTGACTGCGGATTTTCATCGCGATGCTTTTGCGAACGCCATGTACGTCAGTAAAAATATCATCCAGAACAACCGCTCCCTGGGCATTCTCGTTATTGAGATGAACGGAGCCTTGATCGAACGCATGTTGAACAGAGCTCAGATCAACGAGCAGAACCCGGTTTTCATTCTTTCCGGGGACGGGCAAAAAATTTTTCAAAATGAAAATTTGGCTCCGGCGCTGTCTCAGGACACCAACTCGTTGAAGAGCATTTACCAGACGGTAAAAACCCGCAACACGGATACGGGCACGCAAAAAATCCGGCTGAACGGAACCGAGTATTATTTGATTTTCAAACAAATTTCCTCCACGCCGTGGACGATGGTTTCGCTAATCCCGCCGCATTTGCTGCAAGCGGACAGCATCAACATTTGGCGGACAACCGCGTTCATGACGGCGCTGTCGATTTTGTTGATCGTCACCTTCTTTTGCATTCTGTACACGAAAGTGACGCTGCCCATCGGGCAATTATCGAAAATCGTGAGAAACGCGGGAAATGCGGGGAACGGCTTGACTCCCGCCCCTTATGCGTACAAAGGATTTAAAGAGATCGAGACGTTAAACCGCGGAATTTTTCTTTTTTTCGAGCAAATCCATGAACAATTTCAAACGATTAAGCGCGGAGAAAGCGAGAAAAGAAGACTGGAACTGCATTCGCTGCAGGAGCAAATGCGTCCTCATTTTTGGCATAATTCTTTGAACGCTTTGCGGTTTTTGGCTGTTTTGGACGGCAGCCATACGATGGCGGAAGCGATTTTGTCGTTGACCCGGATGCTGGACTATACGTTGAAAAATACGGATGTGCTCTACAGCACGCTGGAAGAGGAAAAAGATTATACGATGAGCTACGTTCGTTTTCAGGAAATCCGGCTGATGCGGCAAATCCATGTCGAGCTTGAATTGGACGAGCCTTCGCGGCAAGCGACGATCCCGAAATTTTCACTGCAGCTCATACTGGAGAATGCGATTACTCACGGGTTTGCCGATCCTTTCGACAAAGAACCGCACGTGCTGGTGCAGGCCCGCGTTCGGGATGGGACGCTGGCTATTGTCATACGGGACAACGGCATCGGAATGGAGCAGGCGACTGTCAACCGGCTATTTCAGTCCGATTGGAAACAACGCCCGAGCCGGCAATCTTCCGGGATTAGCCTCATTAATTTGCAGCAGCGGTTCCGCCTGGAATACGGAGAAGCTTCCGGCATCGCAATCGATTCGCGGATCGGCGAATATACGCAAGTAACGATCACCCTTCCCTATAGAACGGCGGATCATGAGAAAGCGGGGGAATCTTGATGAAAGTGATGATAGTTGAAGACGAAATTTTGGTCAGGCTTGGCTTAAGAAAGGCGATTCCCTGGTCTACGCTCGGCATGGACCTCGTCTGCGAAGCCAAGGACGGCATCGAAGCGTACGAAATGTTCAAGCAGCACCTTCCCGACATCGTGCTTGTCGACATCGAGATGCCGAAGATGGACGGGCTGAAGTTTATCCGCTTTGCCAAAACGCATGGAGCGGGAACTCAATTCATCGTGCTGACATGCCATCACAATATGAAATATACGCGGGAAGCCATTCAACTGCAGGTGACCGACTTTTTATTGAAATCGACGCTGGATATGAAAGAGCTGTGCGACATTTTGCAAAATCTTTCCGTTGAACGGACAAAACGGAACGAGGAGCTGCGGGCGGATGCGATTCAAACAGCGGCCTTGCCGGTCAAAGCTTTTTTGCAAAGCTGGCTGAACGGGGCCGTGACGAGCGCGGATCAAATCCGCCATCAACTGCCGGAATCGGCTCCAGCGCTGAAGGCGGGGCAATTTCAGGCCTGCGTCATCCAATTGAACGCCAAATCGCAAACCGACGCCAAACTTATGAAGCTGGAGCAGCTTGTCTTGCGGCAGTTCGGGGAGTCGATTATCGGCGGCGTGAAAGAGGGGCAAAGGCAGAGATGGCATTTCATCGGCTCCGGCTTTCCCGCCGCATCGGACATTGCGCACTGGATGCGGAACGTCAGCGAACAGGAGGACATCCATTTTTCAATCGGTTTGAGCGCAGTATTCCTCCATCCCCACGAATGGCAAGCGCATGACCGCAAAGCCGGCGAGCTGCTGCAGCTGCAGTACTATGACACGGACGAGCGTATTTACGACGAAGCGATCGTTTGGAGCGAAATGATGTCCGAGCAAGTGCAGGAAATAAAAAAAGAGATCTACGAGTGCATCGGCACGCTGCAATTTGCCGCAGCCAAGCAAAAAATTGCCGATTTGAAAGCCGAACTGATCCGTTCCCCCCGCCTGAACCCCAACATTGTCAAAAATACGTTTACGGAATTTTTGTTCCGAATTTGGTCCGCCTGCGAAGAGCTTGTTCAGGAACAACCGATCCCCAACCATCAGTTGGTCGATCAACTGTACGCTACGCAAAAGCTGGAGCAAACGGCCGCGATTTTTATCGAAGACATGGAGCGGGCCGAACGCCTGCTTTCGCTGACCAATTCCATTTACGACAAAACCAAAATCATCGTTCTGATCAAACAATATATTAAAAATCATTTGCATCAAGAAATATCCCAGCAGGAAATTGCCGACACCTTTCACTTGAACAGTTCTTATTTGAGCAGGCTGTTCCGGGAAGTGAACGGTATGAGCTTTACCGAATTCGTGCTGTACGAAAAAACAGAGCTGGCCATCATGATGATGAAAAACGGCAAAAGCTTGACCGAAATTTCCGAGAAACTCGGTTATTTGAACTTGAGCTCTTTTACCCGCATGTTCAAAAAGGTACGCGGAGCTTCCCCGTCCCGTTATTTGCAGCCATGACCGCGAACCTTGATAACTAAACATGATAAATGGCATAACCCGTTATTTACAAACATTTTATGGAATATTTACATTCCCGCGATTTGGGGATAAAAAGATAAATAATCGGTCAGATCCTGTAATGTCCGGTCGGCATCGCTTTTTCTATAATAGTCCTAGCAAGCCTACAAAGAACAGCGGATAAACAGGAGGAGAGAAATCGCATGGTAACACGGAAAAAATGGATGGCACTGCTGCTCGTCGCATGCATCGGTCTGACTGCGGCTTGCAGCAGCAACAAGGGAGCCGGCGAGACGACCGGTCCCGCTTCAACGCAAAACGCCGACGCTGCGGGCAGCGGCACACAGAAAAATGTGAAGCTGGTATTTTGGAACACATCCTACCCGACAATTGACGAGAACGACAAAACGAAGAAAAAAGAAGATTTCTATATTTACAAAGCGATCAAACGGTATGAAGCGGCGCATCCGGGCATTACGATCGATATTCAGGATATTCCGGACGGCACGAACGCGATGACCAAGTTCCAAACGGCGGGCATCGCCAAAAACGGCCCCGATATTACGAACCTGTGGTCGGGCAATTATACGCTTGATTTGAAGCAATATTTGCAGCCGCTCAATTCGTTCCTGAAAAAAGAGGACATCGACGCCTTGACCGGATGGAACTCGGTTACCGAAAATTTCGCCGACCAAGGCACGATCTACGGCGTTCCTGACGGCAGCGACGGCACAATCGGCATCTTGTACAACAAAAAGCTGTTCGCGGACGCCGGCGTCGATCCGGAAAAAGCGAACCCCAAAAACGCCAAAGAGTTTACGGCCATGCTGCAAAAAATGAAAGACAAGGGCGTTACCCCGATCGGTATGGGCGACGACGGCGATTTCGTATACTTCCTCGACTACTGGTTCGCGCAAATGGTCGGAACGTCCGGCATCAACGACATCGTGAACGGGAAAATGAAATTCAACAACCCTACGCTGCTTAGTGTAGTCGATCAATACGTTCAGCTTTACAAAAGCGGTTATGTCACGACCGATCAGGCGAAAACCCAGTTTTATAACAACAAGGTGGCGCTCATCTTCGGCGGATTCAGCTACATCAAGGAAGCGCGCGAGGCGCTCGGCGACAACCTGGGCATGATCAAAATTCCCGATTACAGCGAAACCGCGCTTGTGCATAACGGCGGGGTAGGGGGCAGCGGAGCCGACTTCGTCGTATCCAAATCGTCCGAGCACCCGGAAGAAGCGATGAAATTTATTTTGTTCCTGCTGAGCGAGGAAGAGCAAGCTGCCCGCTTCAAGGACGGGTACGGCAAGCTGCTCAACGTGAAGAAAAGCGATGTCAGCAAAATTACCGACGATCCGCTGGTTATTCAGCAGCAAAAATGGGCGAACGAGACGAGCACGATTTTTTGGCCGGACAACATTTATCCATCCGAATTGTCGTCATACATCAGTTCTTTGAACACACTGGTCATTAAGCAGCAGCTTGCTCCCCAAGATTTCCTGACCAAACTGGATCAGAAACGGGACGAGCTATTGGCCCAAAAATAAACAGGCTTCATTTATAAAGAGAGGCTTCCTGCGATGCATTATCGTACCAAAGAAACGTTATCCGGCTACTTATCGCTTCTGCCCGCATTTGTCGGGCTGGCCGTTATTGTTTTTTATCCAATGGTCAATACATGGTTTCACAGCTTTACCAAGTGGGATGGAAACACGTCCTACTTGATCGGACTCAACAATTACAAGTTTATTTTTACGAACGGCCAATTATGGACGCTTCTGCGCAACAATGTTATTTTCCTGCTGTCGGTTCCGGGAATACTGCTGCTTTCGCTGATCGTATCCGTGCTTTTGTTCGAGGAAGTGCCGGGGTGGCGTTTTTTCAGATCGGTCTTTTACATCCCGACCATTCTGTCGGCGGTTGTAGTCGGCTTGCTGATGCGGACGATGTTTGCCCAGTCTGGCGTTGTCAATCAATTCATCCGCGCCCTCGGGCTTCCCGGCGGAAATACGGACTGGCTCTCGTACGTGCCTACGGCATTCATGGTGCTTATCTTCTGCTTTTACTGGCAAACGCTTGGGCAAGGAACGCTCATTTTTTTATCCGGTCTATCGTCCGTTTCGCACGAAATATTCGAATCGGCCAGCATGGACGGCGCGAACTGGTTTCAGCGGCTGTTCCATATCATCATTCCGTCCCTCGTGCCGACGATCGTTTATTTCACGGTAACCAACGTCATTTATTGTTTTATCGGCTTGTTCTCGCTCGTATTTTCCGTTACCCGGGGAGGGCCGGGGCTGGAAACGACGCCAATCGACTACATGATCTATATCAAAGCGTTTCAGTCGCCGGACCAGCTCGGTTATGCGAGCGCATTGTCCATCGTCTTGTTCGTCATCGTATTGATCGTCTCGTGGGGACAAATCAAATTGTCCGACCGGTTTCAGGAATAAAGGAGCTTGCGGCATGTCCAGAAAAAGATCGCTACTTGCAAATATGGTCATTTATTTCATTCTGGCCGCGATCGCCATCGTCGATTTATATCCGATTTTGTTTATGGGAATGAGCAGCGTGCGGACCGCCGTCGATTTTTTCAAAAATCCCGGCGGCATTCCCGATCAATGGCATATGCTGAACTACGCCGCCTTGTATTTGCGCTTCGATGTGGTACGCCTGTTCGGCAATACGCTGTTCTGCGTCGCCGCGGCTTTCGCGCTATCGATGCTTATTGCGATTCCCGCATCCTACGCGTTCGCCAAAATACGGTTCAGGCACCGGTCCGCACTGTACATGCTCATCATCGCCACGATGACGATCCCGAGCATCACGTTTATCGTTCCGAATTTTTTGCTGATGTCGCGCCTGGGGCTCGTGGACAATCTGTGGTCGGTCATTCTCATGTGGTCGATCACGAGCGTTCCGTCCAACATTTTTTTGCTGACTTCGCTGATGCGCGGCATCCCGAACGAAATTTTGGAGGCGGCCAAAATAGACGGAACCGGCTATTTTCAAACGCTTCTGCGCATGATCGTGCCGTTGTCGGGCTCCGGCATTATTACGCTGGCGATCTTTAATGCGACCGGCTGGTGGAACGATTTGTTCACGCCGTTAATCTTTTTGCAATCCGATAAACTGAAGACGATGACGGTTGCGGTGGCGACGATTTTGAAGCGGTTCGACACCGATTACCCGCTGCTTTTGGCAGGCTTGTTCATGACCTCGCTGCCGCCTCTTATCATTTACGTTGCGCTGCAGGGGTATATTCGAAAAGGTCTCGTCGTCGGCTCCGTCAAGTAATATAATATGCATAAGCAACTGGAGGTAACGATTCATGACGCATCAACCGCTTCGCTTGGCTATTGTCGGCGGAAATCGGGGAGGCCGTTTCCGGCAAACGCTCGCCGCGCTGGCCGGACACATCCAACTCGCCGCCATTTGCGATATCAACGAGGGCGTTTTACAGCAATGGAAACAGGATTACCCGTGGATTGAATTGTGCCGGGACTACGGGCAGCTGCTGCAAAATCCGGGCATCGACGCCGTATTTTTGGCAAGCCCGATGCCTTTGCACGCCCGCCAATCCATCGAGGCGCTGCAAGCGGGAAAGCATGTGCTCAGCGAAGTCATCGCCGCCCTCACGCTGGAAGAGGCTTGGGAGCTTGTCGAAACCGTGGAGCGGACAGGGCTTGTGTACATGATGGCCGAAAACTATTGCTATACGCGCTCGAATTTGGCCGTTCATTATATGGCGGAGCAAGGGATGTTCGGGGAAATCACCTATATGGAGGGCGGATACATACACGATTTGCGGCCGATCTGTTTAAGTCCGGACGGTTCGCTGACGTGGCGCGGCCAGCTTCATCACTCCTTCAACGGGATGAATTACCCGACGCATTCGATCGGACCGCTGGCGCAATGGATCGCCTTGAACAAGCAAGGCGGCGATGAGCTGGCGTACATGTCAACTTTCGTATCCAATTCTTGGGCTTTGCGCCATCACTTTCACGAGCAGTTGGGCGCCGGCCATCCCGCCGCGCAAGAGGGCTACTGGAAGCAGGGAGACTCGGCGGTAACGACGATACGAACCCGCGGCGGGGTGCTCATCACGCTGCGCGTCGATTGGACGTCCGCGCGTCCGCACAACAAGAAGCATTACGTGCTGCAGGGGACGGAGGGCGCTTACGTGTCGGCCCGCCATGAGCAGGAGGACGATCTGATCTGGTTCAAGGGGCGGTCCCCGCGGATGGAACTGAAAGATTGGCAGCGGCACGATGACGAGCGGGAAGAAATGTGGGAGCCGCTCCGACGCTACCAGCCGCAGTACGACCACCCGCTCTGGAGGCGGTGGGAGGAACATGCGCTTGCGTCCGGTCACGAAGGAGGCGATTTCTTCGTGCTGGAGGAGTTCGCTTCGGCGGTTCGCGGCAAACGCCCGCCGGCGATCGACGTATACGACGCGGCCCTATGGAGCAGCATTTTTCCGCTCTCGATGGAATCCGCCGCGAAGGGCGGACAGCCTGTAACGTTTCCGGATTTCAGGAAAAATCGGAAAGCGCATCGGGGGGATGGGCAATGACGGCTGAAAGACAGCTCCCCCAGTTGGTCATGCGCAGAGAAAGCTTAACCGGGCTGTCGCACCCGGAGCTGCCGCCAGGCTTCAACCTGCGTCACTTTGTGCCGGGCGACGAGGGAAGCTGGGAAAGCGTCGTCCGCCTTTCTTTTGGATGGGACAGGGATTTTCGGGACGAAATCGGGAATCGCCCTTACTTTCGGGAGGAACGCGTGCTGTTCCTTTTTTGCGGGGATACCCCGGTAGCGACGGCGACCGCCTGGTTTGAACCGGAATGGGGCGACGATTGCGGATATTTGCATATGGTGGGCGTGCATCCGGACTACGCCGGCAAGGGGCTCGGGTATGCCGTGAGCCTTGCGGCGCTGCGGCAAATGAAAGAGGACGGCAGGCAAAAAGCCGTCCTGGAAACCGACGATTTTCGCCTGCCGGCCATAAAAACGTACGTAAAGCTGCAGTTCCATCCCGTTTACCGGCATGACAATCATCCGGACAGGTGGAGGGATGTATCCCGGCAGTTGAATATTGAACTGGAGCAAAGGAGCGAACCGCATGAATGACGACAATGCGCCGGATTTGGGGCTGCGCGTGCAAGCGGGCACCCGGCCGGGGAGTGCGATGCCGAATGAAGACGCCCTGGTGATCGACGATCGCCGCCATATTTATGGCGTCATTGACGGCGTCTCCGCCCTGGCAAGCGGCGGCGGCTCTGGCTCCGGCTCCGCCGGCCCGGGGTTGGGCCACAGCGGCGGCTATATAGCCGCGCAGCTGCTCGCTGCCGAGCTGCACGCGGAGGAGCGGAGCGGCAGCCTGAAGGATGCCGTGCTCCGGGCGAATGCCGAGCTGCGGCAGCGGATGCAGGCGGCCGGCATCGATCCGGACTGCAAGCTGGCGTGCTGGGGGGCTGTATTTGCCGTGATGCAAGTGGACGGCAAACGGGTTGAATTTATCCAAAGCGGCGATTGCATGCTTTTCGCGCGGTATAAGGACGGAAGCGTCCGCGTGCTGACGAGAAATCACGTCGCCGCACTCGACCTGCTGACGCTGAACAAGAAGCGGGAGCTGCAGCAAGACGGGGCGATGACGCAGGAAGAGATTCATGCTCTGCTGCTGCCTTTGTCCGAGAGCAACCGCAGCAAAGCGAACACGCTTGACGGTTACTCCGTCATGAACGGCGATCCCGCCCTTGAATATGCGATGGAATACGGCTGCATTTCCAGAGCGGGCATCGTTAAGCTGTATGCCGTAACGGACGGATTGTTCCATTTTATCGAAAACTCCGACGATCCGCATAAATGGGAGCGGTTCCTTTCCCGGCTGGACGAACAAGGAATCGAACGCTTTATGGATGAGCTTGTTTGCATGGAAGAGCTCGACTCCTTATGCGAGCAGTATCCCCGCCACAAAAAATCGGACGATAAAACAGCCGTTATTGTGGAATTCTCTTGAAACACTTGTAAAAAACCGCATCGGGGCGCAGTGTGCTCCGGGTGCGGTTTTTTTGACCACAAAAGAATGTTTAAAGTTCTTTACAGTGCGCGTAGAACAGCATTCTTATTGGCGAATAAACCTACCTCTGAACGCGTTCGCTCATCTTCGAAAGACTTCGATAGGGGGTTATCTCACACGCCAGAATTTATATATTCTCGGGTTTTGGCAAGCATAGATTCGATGAATACTGCAGCCCGGCGTCATGAAAGAGGTATCGCGCAATTTTCTACCGCCATCAGGACGTTTTTGCAAGTCATTTGCCATCCAAAGACGGTGGTGCTAGCGTTGAGCATTGGCTCTTTCCCAACGCGCGCCTCTCCCGGTGTAGGCCGTGGAACTGCATAATTGGGCAGGAAGCGGCTTGGTAGGGAGAAAACCTGCGAAAGTGCAGGTATTTCATGCGAAATTGGCTTATTTTGGCGAAAAACCTGCAAAAGCGCAGGAATTTTTGCTGAAAGTGAGTCTGTGTCCATTTGTTCGGTGAAAAGCCTGCACTTTTGCAGGAATTGTTCGTGGACAATGATCAGGGCCGCAAATTCATGTATTTTTGCAGGTTTTCTTCGTGCAGGTAGGCAGGGTGCAGCAGGGATTTTCGATAATGGTAAAAAGCCTGCACAATTGCAGGAATGTTTCGTCTCCAGCGTATGAACGAACGAAAACCTGCACTTTGCGGACTTTCTCCGCGCAGCCAGACAGCAAGGTGGCTAGTCCATCCGGCTCAGCGCGCGAGCTCCACTGCCTGACTTTCGCAGATTTTACGTGCTCAACTGACAGTGGGCAAGTTTTTGGAAAGCCTCTTTTTTACAGGTATCTGCGGGTGGCTGGTGATATTGGTCATTCACAGTTTTTATACTATGCCGGTGATGCCGATGATCCATTTCCGGTTGGATGTAATCGTTTGTCACCCGCAGGGTGCGCGAGCGGTGAATTTCCCTGACGGTTTATCTCATCGCCGGCGAGTTGGCCGGGCCGTCCGTTTTTTTGATTGACATTGATAATTATTATCAATATTATGAGTAGTGACGGTATCAAGCCAGGCGCGGGGAGAGGGATACATGAAAACGATCAAATACTGCTGCAGAAATGAAAAACTCGGCTCCAAACAAATATATAAATCGTTGAAAAACGAATATCCGGACTTGAAACAGAAGAAAAAAGACTGTCTGGGCAACTGCAAGCACTGCAAAAAACAATGCATCGCCATGATCGGCAAATCGGAATTGCTGTGCGCGGCCTCTCCCGACTTGTTATACGCGCAGCTCAAACAAATCATTGCCGAATCCAGAGCGGAAAGCGTGATGGCATGAATACCGATTTGCTGAAGCTGTTATTTCCGTTTGTATTTCTTGGTGCAATTCTGGTAATCTTGTATGTGTGGGGAATACGTAAAAGATAACCATAAGAGAGGTGTGCAAAGATGTTGAACGATACACTTACTGAAGCTCTCAACGAGCAAATGAATTACGAATTTTACTCTGCGCACGTCTACATGGCCATTGCCGGTTATTGCGCCGCGGAGAGCCTCGACGGCTTTTCAAACTTTTTTATCGTACAAGCCGAAGAAGAGCGGTTCCATGCGATGAAAATTTTCAAATTTATTAATGACCGCGGGAAAAAAGTTTCCTTCAGCGGAATGGAGACGCCGCAAAACGAGTATAGATCGATTTTGGACGCTTTTGAGCATGCCTTCCAACATGAGCAAGAGGTAACCCGGCGGATTTACCATCTTTCCGACTTGGCGCTGAACGACAGGGAGCATGCGACGATTCATTTTCTAAAATGGTTCATTGACGAGCAGGTGGAAGAGGAAGCCATGTTCGACAGCATCATCAACAAACTGAAGCGGATCGATCAGGACAGCAACGCATTCTTTATGATGGATGCCGAATTTGCACAGCGCACTTTCACTCCTCCGGCCGCGGAATAAGATACGATTTCAGAAAAAGCTTGCTCTTTTTCACAAACACATTTGTGAGAGAGGGCAAGTTTTTTGGTTTTGCGCGGGGCGTTGTTTCATTGGTTTCAGAAGCAGTTTTGCAGTATGATAGAGATAAAGATATTGTTATGAAACGTCGGATTATGCCGGGGGACGGGGGATACTGTGCAAAATCGTAGGAGCTTTCGAATTGGACTTATTGTATGTGTGCTGTTCATAGCGGTCAATTGCTCGTATTCCGCTCCTGCTGCGGCTTCCGGTTGGCTGGACCGGATCAGGGACATTTATCAGCTGCCTGACAATGTGGAGCAGATTCAAAAAGACTATGAAGCTACGAAACAGCAGCTGGAAGAGCAAAAAGACAAGCTGTCGGAAGCGATGCGCCGTTCCCAGGAAACCGAGGAGCGTCTGCTGGCGCAAAATCAAGCGTTGCTGCAAGAAAACGATCAACTGCAAAAGCGTCTGCAGGCCATGGAACAGCTTGCCCTCGACAAGGAAGCGCGAAACCGGAAAATCGCCTACATAGTGTCGGCGGCGATAGCGCTGCTGGTGTTATATTTTGCGCTGGGACGGATCGTTCGCCTTATCGTCTGGCGCAGGCAGAAGAAGAGAGTAAGATTACGATAGGAGGCCGGCCCATATGGAGCTGACATTCGAGCAAGCCGATCAACATGCCCGTATGGCCACTTTGGCTGTCGAAGCTAACGAATCCGTTCACGTCCTGCACCCGAATCAAATTGCCGCCTTTCAGGGGCTGTCAGGGCAAAGAGAGGATTCCTTGATGAAGCTTCCCGGCATGTACCGAAAAAAGCGCCTGATCCAATCGCGGATTCATGGGCCTGCGAGGTTTATGCTGGGACTTCCCGAGGGATACTATTTGAAAGTGATTACGCTTGGCACCGAAGACGACCTCCTGTATGAATTCCGCCATGTGTTGTTTTTCACCGACGGCGTGAGCTTCTCTTCGCATATTCAAAGCGTGAAAAACTCGCTCCTGACACAGGATTTTGTGAAAATGAAATTCAAGGGACCGGGCATGCTGGGGCTGATGACAACAGGGCCGCTGTATGCCATGGAGCTTCACCCCGAACGGCCGCTGTACGTCGATACCGCGTGCCTTGTCGCTTATCCGCAGCAGGCGAGCCTGCGTCCGTGCGTGTACGGGAACACGCTTGCCAGCCAGCACATGAACTACCACTGGGAGATGACAGGCAGGGGGACCGTTCTTCTGCAGCCCTGCAAGCCCGACCGCAAGCTGGACGGACATATGCAGGGCGACAGCCTGCTGAAGCGAATCGCGCGGGAAGTCATCCCGTTCGGCGGGGTTTTTATCAAATGACGATTCAATTTAAAATGAAAATAAACATTGGAAAAAATTTTTTTAAAAAAACATTTGCTTTTTCTCGCAAATACTGATATATTATTTCTTGTCGCTTCTGAGAAACATTACGAGAACGGCAAGCAGAATGACCCATGCGGAAGTGGCTCAGGGGTAGAGCATCGCCTTGCCAAGGCGAGGGTCGCGGGTTCGAATCCCGTCTTCCGCTCCATTAAGTGCCCATAGCTCAGCCGGATAGAGCGTTTGACTACGAATCAAAAGGTCGGGAGTTCGAATCTCTCTGGGCACGCCATTTCTTTACTAAGCTTCATACTATCGGGACGTAGCTCAGCTTGGTAGAGCACCTGCTTTGGGAGCAGGGGGTCGCATGTTCAAATCGTGTCGTCCCGATACGCGCGGGTGTAGTTCAATGGTAGAACTCCAGCCTTCCAAGCTGGTAGCGTGGGTTCGATTCCCATCACCCGCTTCATAAGAAATGCTTGAAACCCTTGCTGAGCAAGGGTTTTTTGTTTTGTATAAGAACTTCGACTGGGGCTCAGGAAAGCATAAACTATGAGTGTTCATCCCATGAACTCCATGAAAAGATGGAAGTTGGAGCTGATTCAGCTACATGCACGGTCATGGGCGGCCCAAATCAGAGGAATGACGGTATGTTCTTCGGTCACCTCAAGTAGCCTTGATCAGTGATCGGGAGAATGGAAGCGAGAAGAGTCGGCAGGGTTCAGTGATCGGAGAGAAGAACAATTGTGTGTGAAATATCATACAGAATGGTTCTCTTTCCCTCAATTTGAGCTATTGTGTATGAATTTTCAAACAGAATGATAGATTTTAACGCAAGAAGGATCATTCTGTATGATTTTTCGAATTTGATCCTACAGATCAGGGATGGCTAATGATGAATGAGCTGATCGGCCGATTGCAAAGTGAAACAACCAAGGAATATGAAAGGAATATGCTCTACCCATGAATAAAATAAACAGCGGCAAAATATTTCTCTGCAGGTATTCTACCAAACATACATTCTGTATGAAATTTTCGTCTAACTTGAGTTATACCTAATTAAGGGGTTTCAAAAAGCCACCCGGTTTTCTGTTCGGGTAACTGTTTTGGTGACGCTGCCAACGGTTTAGCTAGTCAGGTGGCGGGGCACAATACTACTGGATGCTTGCCAGTTCCTTTTAGGAAGAGATCGAGACCTACTGCATCGATTACTGTCTGAACAGCGTCAAAGGAGGTTCGTCATGCCAGATATCACTCCAAGCAATGCACAACATCTTGCCCTGGGGATCAACCTGGGTTGGATTCAGCAGGGTGCAGCGTACGGCGGTCGGCCGCTTCACGAGATGACCGCCGACCTGGAACGGATTCGCAATCACGCGGCTGCTGCTGGCTACATCGGCTTCAATAACTACATCGATGTCGCGCTGAGCAAGTTGAACTCCAATCAGCCTCCCGCAAGCATCCTTTCAGAAATTGAGGCGCTGGTAAGGGTCTTCCAAGGGGGAGTAACAGGTCAGGCAGCTCAGGCCCTTTCTCTGGGAATTAATCTCGGCTGGTTGCAACAAGGTGCCCGAGCAGGGAACCTCCCTGTCACGCTGGCGACAGGTGATCTGAATCGTGTAAAGGAGCACGCTGCACTTGCCGGGTATCACGGATTCGAGACCCATGTGAACGCCGCTTTGTCAAAGCTCAAATCGGGTCAACCCGTTACTGCCATAGGCGATGATGTCACAACACTCATTGAGCTGTTTAAAAGCCAGAGTTGAGCCAACCTCAGTTGACCGAGTATTAAATACACCTTTTGCCATGCCAAGGGTTCGCGGATGTTTCTGTTCCACTCCACCACGACCCACTGAATGAGTCTCCGGAAAAATTAAAACGGAATCCTCCTGAGCCTCCCGGTTCTTCACGCCATTGCCCTGTCAATTCATTATCAAATAATGAACCTCGAACAATTGTGCCTCTTATCGTTTCGCCGTGAATATTTTTATATTCATATGTGCCCGTTACATTGAATAATTGATTGAAGCTGTCACCTGATTGATTTAATTGCATTCTTCCCCAATTAGTATCCCAACATCCTGCTACTCTTGCTGGGGTCGGCGGCTTGCACCTGACTTGATCGTAGTCGAGGATAGAGATCCAACCGTACACAAAATTGTGCCCAAGCGTTGAAATTGGATAAAAATTTATTGTGTTACCGGTTATTAAACTTGGCTTGATCCAATTGTTACAACAGGCAATTGATGTAGTAAAGTCACGTCTATCAATATAACCCTTAACAAAGTTCCGTGTATTCTGGAGAGATATATTTTCGGGCCAAAACCAGATCCCTTCACCGGTTCGATCCAGCCTGAGCCGTGACCAATCACCGACACAAAAATTCGTAAAATGTACCCGCCGCCATTCCATAGCAAGTTCACTTTCATTGTTCAACTTTTTCCTTCTCCTTTTACCACTTATTCCTAATCCACGTAGGTAGTGTGGATACTGCAGATGATAATAGTCTATGCCTAATCGGAAAATATGAGTTTGTACTGATGCCCATTTCCAAGATGCCCCGGCACCTGTTAATTAGAGTTTTTAATGATGATATTTTTATAAAGAGTGACTTTGTCTACCGAGTGAATACCTAGTCCAGCGTTGCACCATCAGTTCAAATATTTAGCTCAATCTGTAATTCATATAATCCCTCTGTAAGCTGGCGCTGCCTTCATATTGGAGGATCAAATGGTGATATCATACCAATAAGCGATCAGGAATTACTTCATGAATGAGCTTGCTTCAGCAAAAATAGCAAACAAAAAACGGCCAGAGCGATCGCGCGCTGGCCGTTTTTGTTCAGGTTACACTCAACGTATCTCCGATAACCAGGGAATGCAGCCCCGCATACCCCTCCGCGGCTAAAATGCCGCACAATGCGTCGGTAGATGCTTTGCGCGCGTGGACAAGCGCCGTCTGTTTGCTTGGCAGTGCGGCCAACATCGATTTTACGTCCGGCATGCCTTGGTGCACCTTGTACCGGACGAAGCTAGCGCAAGGGTCGCCGCTGTCCAGCAAGCGCCGGCCCAAGCTGCCCTGGGCCAGGTGGCCGGTCAAAATGACGCGGTAACCGCCGCGCTGCCGCAGCGTTTCGTGGTACCAGAGGCAGCGCGGCGATTGCATCATGCCGTCGTTCGTAAACACGATGGCGCCCTCCGCGCCGCCCAGCGCCTGTACGCGCTGCGCCTCATGGTCTACCGTGACCATGCGCCCATGGCGCAGTCCGCGCTCTATGCGCGCTGCAGCGCCTTCCTGCAGCCACTCTGTCCACTGCAGCATTTGGCCGAGCGCGTCGACGAGCTCTTTTTCGACGACGATGCGAGTGTCCGCAAACGTCTCCTGCGCCCACAGCAGCAGCTCCTGGCCTCTGCCGTAGGTCGGCACCGGCAGCAGCACCGTTTCTCCCCGCGCGATCGCTTCGCTGGTCGCATGCCTTAGCTGCTCAAGCTTTTGAGCTTGCGTATCCGGGTCCGTTGCATAGGCCGCATCGACGATCGCCAGATCGATGGGGAGATGCGGCATATTGCGCCGCTCCGCTGCCGGAGGCAGCGCGGGCCGATCCGCAGCGAGCAGCGCCGACTCCGCCGTATAGTCCCCGGAGAAGAAGGCGAGGCGGTCCTCCAGCTGCAGCAGCAGCCAGATCGAGCCCGGCAGATGGCCGCTGCGGCCCCAACAGACGCGCAGCTTCGGCGAGATCGCCAGCCATTCCCCCGGAGCGGCCGCTTCTTCGATATAGGCGTATTGAACCGCCTCGATATGCCGCTCCTCGTACGGCAGGCTGCCTCCGCGGGAAGCGACGTACTGCTTCCATGCGCCGAAGTAGGCAGGCAGCTGCCGGACCGTGGCCCGCGTCGTCCAGACTTTGCCGCGATAGCCGAGCTTATACAGCGTAGGAACGGCCATCGAATGATCCTCATGGGCGTGGGACAAAAAAACCGCATCCAGTGCGGCTACGGTCTGCTCGGATAAGGAGGGGTACTCCCCGGTGCCTTCCTTTTTGACCCCGCAATCGAGCAGCACGCGGGTTTGAAGATGTTCGATCAGATAGCTGGAGCGGCCGTGCTCTCCGGCTCCGCCCCATACGGTTGCTTGCATTATTTCACACTCCACTTTTTGTTTGCGCTCAAGATGTTGATGCCGAGCAGCATGAGCGTCGTCAGTCCGACGGATACTACGGCCATCGCCATGCCCAGCGATACTTTGCCCTGCTCGAATTGCGAGAAAATGTACGTCGCCGACGTTTCCATCGATGGGGGAAGAATCATAAGAGATGCGACCAGTTCGCGTACCGAGATGGTGAAGGTCATCATCCATCCGGCGACCATTCCCGGTATGATGAGCGGCAGCAAAATCCGCCGGAAAATGTACGCGGCGCTCCCTCCGAACACCCGGCCGGCTTGAAACAGCGATTCATCCAGCTGGGCGAAATTCGCTTTGACATACTGTACCGTGTAAGGCAGGAAAAAGACGGTATACGTCAGGACGACCATGCCGTACGTATTGTACAGCGGAATCGGATTCCAGGGCGCATTCCATAGCAGGATCAGACCGACGACGATAACGATGCCCGGCACCGTATTCGGCAGCAGGCTGAACAAGTCGGTCAAGCGCTGCGGCCACGATTTGGCACGCCCGATCATTAGGGCGAAATAGGTGCCGAGAATGACGGACAAAGTTGCCGCCACCAGCGACAAGCCCAAGCTGTTCAAGATGGCCAGCATGCTTTTCGAGCCCCAAGTGAGCAGCTCTGCGTAGTTGTGCAGCGTCAGGTTGCCCCACGCGAGGCCGACGCCGCGCAGCTTCATCAACGACGCCGAAATGATCGAGAAGTACGGCACGCCGATGGACAGCAGGATCAAACCGAGCACGTACAGCCATACAAGCGTGCGCGTCCAGCCGTTCAGGCGGTACACCTTGCCGCGGGAGCCTTTGCCGCCGACGAGCGAGTACGTAAACCGCTGACTGACGAGCGTCTGGATATACCAGATGAGCAGGCAGGTGCTCAGCAAAATCGAAGCGAGCGCCGTCGCTTTGCCGAAGTCGATCGGCCAGCTCGAAATGTACTTATGGATTTCCGAAGTAAGCACATAGAAACCGATTTTGCGGCCGAACGTGGCCGGCGTGCCGAATTCGGCAATCGTTTTGACGAAGATGAGCAGCGCTCCCATCGCATAGCTGGATAGCAGCAGCGGCATCACGACGCGCCTGAAGCTGTACAGGAAGCCGCCGCCGTGAACGCTTGCCGCCTCTTCCTTGCTGCCGCCGATCTGCACGAGCGCGTTGCGGAGAATCAGGTACAAAAACGGAAATAAATGAAGGCTCATAATGGCAATCATGCCGAACTCGCTGAAAAAGACCGGCGTCAACCCGGCCGCGGGAGGCAGCAGCTGCTCCATAAAGCCGCTCTTCTGCATGAACAAAATCCAGCCCATAGAGCCGATGTAAGGCGGAGTCATGAACGGAATCAACAGAACGATATCGAGCCAGGTATGCTTTTTCAATTCCGTTCTGGACAATATCCAGGCCAGCGGCAGCGCCAGCACTGTCGTCCCTGCGACGACGTACAGACCGAGCCGGATGGAGTTCCAGAACACTTCTCCGAGCTCATTTTCCATAATCGTACGCAGCGGAGCCAGCAAATCCAACTGCTCTCCGGAGTGCACGCTCGTTAAAAAAATGAAAAAAAGCGGGACGACCACCAGCATCGCCAAGATCAGCAAGGCAAGCGTCATCCCTAATTTTTTATAAGAAACTGTCTGTGTATTGTACATGCAAGCCTCTATTTGAACAACTGCGTAAATTTCTTCGTGACGGCATCGCCGTTGCTATCCATCCAGTTCCAGTCCACTTTCATTTGCGGAATTTGATCGATGCCCGGACGGTTGATAGGAGCTACGTCTTTGCGGCCTGGCAGCAGGTACGTTTCGGCAACCATTTTTTGCGCTTCGTCAGACAACAGGTAGTCGATGAACGCTTTGGCGTTGTCCACGTTTTTGCTCGATTTCATAATGGCTGCGGGACGAGGGCTGATGACGGTGCCGCTTGCAGGATAAATCATATCGATCGGCTCGCCTTTGGCTTTGGCCTGGTAAGTCATGTAGTCGACGCCTGCCGCCACAACGCTTTTGGAGCCTGTAATGACCGGATCGAGAGCTTCCTGGTTGGCGCCGGCCATCGCAACGCCGTTTTTCTTGAATTGATCGATCAGATCCCAGCCGGCGTCGCCTTTGGTGCTCAAATAGCCTGTCACAAAATCCAGCGCAGAGCCGGACAATGCCGGGTCAGGAATGTTCACTTTGCCTTTCCATTCTTCCTTCGTCAGGTCGGCCCATTCCTTCGGCGGGTTTTTCACCAGTTTCGTGTTGTAGCCGATACCGAGCGCCGATGCGCTGTAACCGAAGAAGCTGCCGTCTTTATCCGACCATTCCGGAATTAATTTGTCGGCATTTTTCGCTTCTTTGTATTCCAGGGTAAGCCCGCTTTTCTTCAGGCCCTGTGCGGAAGGCAGCGAAGCCAGCACAACTACGTCGACTACCGGATTGGCTTTTTCGGCTTCCATCCGGGACAAAATTTTTCCCGTTGTGCCCTGGAACATCTCGATTTTTACGCCGGTTTTGGCTTCATAGCCTTTTTGGATGCTCTCGGCCAGCTCTTTGGGGCCTGCGCTGTATACGACAAGTTTGCCGCTAAGTTTCTTTTCTTCTGTTTTTGTCTCTTTAGCGGGCTGTGCGGTTTGCTCCGTCTTTGGAGCTGGGCTGTTTGCCGGTGCTGCTGTCTGTTGCGAGGCTCCGCAGCCTGCGATTCCGAAACCGACCATGGCCGTAAGTACCAGTAACGCTCCGTTTTTTAACCCTGTTCCCTTTTTCATTGATAAAAAGCCTCCCTAAAATTTGTTACCACATAAGAATGATTAAGTTCTTTACAGCGCTAAAGCGCGTAGAACAGCATTCTTATTGGCGAATAAACCTACCTCTGAACGCGGTCGCTCATCTTCGAATAGACTTCGATAGAGGTTTATCTCATGAAATTTGATGAATATGCTGCGGCGATATGTAAATCTCCGTCTGCTGTCCGACCGGCATGCGGATATGGTGATACGCCGTCCATATGCCCCTGGCCCCCATGTCCAACTGCACTTCGTAGCGGTCGCCCAAATAGCTGATGCTGCGGATTGTGCCCGTGTACGTCTCGTACCCGGACTCTGACCCGGTGGGGCTGCTGCTGCCGATGTCGCTGCCTTGCTTCCACCGGATATGTTCCGGACGAAACATGCGACGGTCTTTCTCCAGCCAGTTCGACTTGCCGATAAACTGCGCTACGAAAGGGTGCGCCGGCGCGCCGTATATTTGCTCCGGCTGTCCGATCTGGAGGATGCGCCCTTCCTTCATGACGACGATCTCGTCGGACATCGACATCGCCTCGGTCTGATCGTGCGTGACGTACAGCGCGGTCAAGCCGATGTCCCGCACCAGCGCGATGAGCTCCAGCCTCATCTCGTCCCGAAGCAAAGCATCGAGAGCGCTAAGCGGCTCATCGAACAGGACGAGCTGCGGCCGCGTCACGACCGCCCGGGCAAAGGCGACCCGCTGCTGCTGTCCGCCCGAAAGCTGGTGCGGATAGCGGTCCTCCATCCCGCCGAGCCTTACCGTGTCGATCGCCTCCTGCACCTGGCGCTTCAGATCTTTCGTCTTCCGCGCTGCGCGCAGCCCGAAAGCTACATTTTCGAACACCGTCATATGCGGCCACAGCGCGAAATCCTGGAACACCATCCCGAAGCTGCGGCGGTTCGCCGGCTTGTCGATGCGGCGTTCGCTCGAAAAGATGCACTCGTCGCCCGCGAACAGCTCGCCGCGATCCGGCGTCTCCAGGCCGGCGATCATGCGCAGCAGCGTTGTTTTGCCGCAGCCCGAAGGCCCCAGAAGTGTGGTGAAGCGGCCTTTGCGAATCCGCAGATCCGTGGACTGCAGAGCTTGTACCTGTCCGAACGATTTTTGCAAGCCTTGAATTACGACGTCCATGAACTTCCCTTCCCATCTGCCAATCTAGCCTCAGTGTACAGGCGGAAATGCAGGGAAATATTATCGCCAAGTAAAATATTTGTTAAAAATATCAATGCTATCTATTCAACTCCATAGATTTTTTCTATACTGGTTCCGTAACGATCTCTGGAGGCAAGGGTGAGGGCCATGAACATGAATTTACTGAAGTTGCAAATTGTCGAGCTGTTGGAGAAGCATGAAAAAATTACGGCGGTGGCCGATGTGCTCGGTTTGAAACAGCCGACGGTCACTTTTCATATGAAAAGCCTGGAGCAGGAGCTGGGCGTTCAATTGTTCGAATCCCGCGCGGGCAAGGTGCATTTGACGGAGGCGGGCAAATCGCTGCACCATTATTCGGTCAAAATCAACTCCTTGGCGCAGGAAGCCGTCAGGGTCGTCAAAGAATTCGATCAGCTCGGCAGAGGCTCTTTGAAAATCGGGGCAAGCTATGTGCCGGGCACCTACATTCTTCCGCGTATTTTAAGCGAGTTCGCCAAAGCTTACCCGCGAATAAGCCTGTCGCTGATGGTCAAAACCGCCCCCGTCATCAAGGACATGCTGCTCAATCACGAGATCGATCTCGGGGTCATTTCCAGCGAGCCGTTCCAGATGCCGCCGTTGATGGCTGAGACGCTGTGCGAGGACGAGCTGGTGCTCATTTTGTCCCCGCGCCACCGGTTGGCCCGGTATGCCCAACTGTATCCCGATCAACTGGAGCAGGTTCCGTTCCTGCTGCACAGTCCGGAATCGAGCACGCGCCAAATGACGGCAAAATGGGCGCAGAGCAACCGCATCGAGCTGAATGCGCATATGGAGCTGGACTCGCTGGAGGCGATCAAGCAGACGGTCATGTTGGGCGAAGGGGTTTCTTTCGTATCCAGTTTGGCCGTCCGCAAGGAAGTGGAGCGAGGGGAACTGCTGACCCGGCAAATTCCGCAAAATGTGTATAATCGCTACGTGTACTGCGCATACAATCTGGATCGCCGGCAGTCGGCTCTGATGGACGGGTTTATCGGTCATCTGCGCAGTGCGTTGTCCGGTTAACACAAACGGAGGGGGTGAGTGCGTCCATTTATTTACAAAAACAACACATCACACGAACATTAAGATTACAATTGCTCTCTATAGTCTACGTTGTAAGCACATTCCAATTTTGAAGGAGATGTCAATGATGAGACAAAGAAGCAAATGGATCGGCGTTCTGGCGGCTACGGCATGTACGGCGCTGCTGGCAGTATCCCTGGGTGCGCCTGTGTCGGCTAAGGCGGCAAGCAACATGGTGCCCGATTATGAGGTTAAGCTGCTGCTCGACCCAAGCGTCGTGCTTGACTCCGACCACAAGCTGAACAGCACGGTCCGCACCGCCTTCGGCATGCCGGAAACCGTCACCAAAATGAACGTGCAGTTCATGGACACGAACGCTAAAGACATCTACGACAACGGATGGGTTGCCCGTGTCCGCAAAACAGAGGGCGAGAAAGATTTTGAACTGACTTACAAAAAGCGTTACCCGATTACAAACGGCAACATCGATGCGGCATTAACTACAGCCAATCTGGAAGGCTTCGATTCCAGCGATACGAACTACGAGGCTCAGATCGAATGGGGCTATCAAAATCAGACGCTCAGCTTGTCCAGAGTGAAAACCGACAGCAAATCCGGCTACAGCGGCATGGATCTGCCTTCCGCCAGCGATTCCCGCAAGCTGCTGGTCAATAATGTTCCCGGCAAAATGGACAAATGGGTATATACCGGTTGGGGAACCGACATGCTGAACGCTTCCCGCATCTACGGTCCGGTGCTCGCCAAGCGTTACATCGGCACATGGAGCGGTCTGAAAACGTACATAGAAATTTGGCCGATTAAAAATGCGTCCGGCACCGGCACGGAATATGTCGTGGAAGCATCCTTCAAAACGACGAGCCGCACTACCGCTCAGCAAAAGCATGACGACTTGATCGCGTACTTGCAGGGCAAAGGCTGGTTCCTGCCTCAGGACTCGCTGAAAACCCAACTGATCATGGACCGTTACTAATTCGAGGCGCAGCCGCTCGGGGGCGTCGCCGCATGGTGGGTGGTCGGCCTGCTCTGTGGGGGCGACCGACCGCCGTCATGCAGCGCAGCACCGCGCGCTGGGAGCCTGAGTGCTGCGAGCGGTGAGTGGTGCGGCCGATGCTTCCTGTCTGGCAAAACCTGCGAAAGTGCAGGAATTTTCTTGGAAGAAGGTTCATTTTGGCGAAAAGCCTGCGATTGTGCAGGAATTTTCGCTGAAAATGAACCTAAGACCTTGTGTGCGGCAAAAAGCCTGCACAATTGCAGGAATTCTTTGCGACCGGCGTATCAGGGGTGCAAATTCATGTACATTTGCAGGTTTTCTTCGTGCAGCCGGGCAAATTGTGGCTATCCCCTCTAACGTGAGGGGGTTCATTCACGCAGCCATGCGAGAGCGGCCATGCCAGCAGGCGGTCACGCCGGCAGGCAGATGGGCGATCTGGCTTGGTTTGCGTTTTTCTTCTTCTCCTCCGCTCGTTTTCGAAAGAAAGCGGGCGGTTTTCTTTTTGTGCTTGCTGAAACTAATATTGTTAGTTATAATACTAATATAATTAGTTTTTTTGGCGAAGGCAGGGGATCGTGAATGAGTTTTATTGTGTTTATGATTTTGTTTTGCGGGTTGTGCGGCTGGTTGGATGTTTCGATTGAAAGAAAAGCGAAAGGGGAGGGGATGTAAATGTTTGCCGGACATTTTGGTCTTGCCGCCGCGGTGAAAGCGAAGCGCCCTGAGGTGCCGTTATGGGCTTTGATGCTGAGCACGCAGCTTCTTGATGTTATTTTTGTTCCTCTTTTTGTGACGGGTGTCGAAACAATCGATAGCAGTCACGGTACGGGGTATGGCGAGGGCGTGATTCACGCGGACTATACGCATTCGCTCGCCGGTGCGGTGCTTATTGCGCTGATCGCTGGCTTGCTGGCCTGGAGCCGCTGGGGGCGGAAGGGCGGATGGACGATTGCGGGGATGGTGTTCAGCCACTGGATTCTGGATCTGCTCGTCCATCGGGCTGATTTGCCGCTCCTGCCCGGTAATGCGGGCGGGTTTCCGCTGCTCGGGTTCGGCCTGTGGCAATGGCCGGCTGTCAGCGCGGTGATGGAAGCTGCGCTGATCGTGGCGGGCGCGGTCATGTACGGCCGCTCGGCGATGCGGAGGGCGAGGCTTGCAGGGGCGCGCCAAGCGGCAAAGAGCAGCCTGCTTCGCGCCGGAATTGCCGGAGGCGTGATGGCGCTGCTGCTGGTGTCGGCATTGATTTTGGATATGGCAGGTTGATAGTACAAAGCGGGTTCCCGAAAGCGAGGGGGACTCGCTTTTTTTGTTAAACGCGTTGTTATGGTCGACCGATGCCTCCGTCATGCAGCACAGCACCGCGCGCTGAGATCCGCACGCAGCCGCAGAGTTTCCGGTTTGGGGCGTCAATCTGTGTATAGTTTTTCTTTGGGGGTAGCCCATTTGCGTTATATAATATTACATATTAAGTTATATTATTTTTGAAATTTCGACAAATTTCAAGTATGATCGTAGTAATTGTATGTAAGCTGACATAGACGTCAATGGGGGAAGGGGTCGGTTTCATTGAAAAAGTGGTATAAAAAACAACTGCTTTCGTATTTTCCGCTTTTTTTGCTAACCATTTCTATCATGGTGCTGCTCGGCCTTTTTGTCGTTTCGGACATTTCGCAAAAAGAGACAAAAAAGGCGAACGGTCTGTCTGCGGCGTATGTATCGGACACGATGTCGCGGTCGCTGAATGAAATTCAGTATGCGCTGCTGGAGGAGTTGGCCACTAACGATAAAATCAAACTGTTCGCCGAGCATGACAAGCCGCAGGCCGATGACGAGGGTTTGCTTTTTTTTAACATATCTTCTGCTTTGAACGCTCTTGTGTTGAACAACCACCTGATTCATTCAATTTATTTGTACCGTGCGGACGATGGGTTAATTATTATGCAAAATCGAAAAGATACGCTGAACGCGTTCTTTGATAAGGATTTCGTTACAACGATGTCGGCTCACCCGCAAACGGACCGTTGGTCGGATGTGCGGAGCATTCGCGAGTCGTATTCGGAACGGGAAATTCCCGTTATTTCTTTGGTGAAAAAGCTTCCGCTCCCTTTTGGCAGCCAAGGCATTGCGGTCATCAACGTCGATGTTCGCGCGCTCCAGGAAAACCTGAACAGTCTCAGCGACCACAAGGTAACTTTGATGCAAGTGGTCAACGAACAAGGGACTGTCGTTATGTCTTCGGAGCCGATGAATGTCGGAAACGCCGAATCGAACCGGGGGGAGGTCATTTCGGATATTCCCATACCGGGAACGGGGTGGAGTATTCACAGCGGAATAAAAGCCGGCCAACTGTTTGCTTGGGTTTCGCTGATTTCTTACTTTTGGCTTGCCGCCGGCATTGCGACGATCGTTGCTTCTCTCGGCTACTTGATTTATATATCCAAACGCAACTACAGGCCGATTCAATTGATGATTAACAAGCTCGACTCCATTCAGCTCCGCTTTCTTCCCGCAGGCCGGGATGTGGATGATTTATCCTTCATAGGGCAAGCTATGGAAGGTTTGATCGAGCAGGCGCAGCATTACGAACAACGGCATCATGCCAATCTGCTCATTCGGCGCAGGCAACTGTTTAGCGAGCTCATGAACGGTACGGGCAAAATTACGGAAGAAGAATGGAACGACGGCGTGCCGGCGTTTCAAGAGCAGGCGCCGATTCGCGAAATGGGCGTTATTGTCGCCGAAATGGAGCGGTACGACGTCTTTACGGCTGAGCATGTGCCGGAGGATCAGACGGTGCTCAAGCTTGCGCTGCAAAATATCGTGCAGGAATTTTTTGGCGCTCATCTATCTGTCTGGAACGAATGGCTCGGCGGCAGCCGGTTGGGCATCATTTACGCGGTGCCGCATGACTGCGAACATAGTCCGGACCGTCTGGTCGACATGATAGAAACGAGCCAACAATGGATTGAAGAGCGTATGGGCATTGATTTTGTTTTTGCCGGAGGTTCTGCCGTCAGGAGCTGGGAGGCGCTGCATCATTCCTATAGTTCCGCGTTGCAAGCGCTCGGCCACAAGCTGACGCGCGATCGCAAAGCGTTGATTATGGTCGATCACCTGGCAGGCCGTCCTGCGGGGGAAACTTACGGCTATTGGCCCAAGGCCGCCGATATTGCCAAAGCGTTCCGACTGACCCATGACGGCTGGAGAACGCAGCTAGCCGAGCTGTTTGCCGACTTCAGGCAATATAAGCTGCGCGACGAAGATATTGCGATGGTGCTTGAAACAATGATCAAACTGCTGGAGAGGGAGATCGGAAACGGAATTGGTGCGTCAGAAAGCATGCGGCTGGCTTGGGAACGGTCGAGTTTGCAGGGGATGGTTCGGAAGAGTG
This sequence comes from Paenibacillus sp. sgz302191, assembly GCF_057749925.1. Classification (NCBI taxonomy): domain Bacteria; kingdom Bacillati; phylum Bacillota; class Bacilli; order Caryophanales; family Paenibacillaceae; genus Paenibacillus; species Paenibacillus sp. sgz302191. The sequence continues at coordinate 14,023 of NZ_JBYLHY010000046.1, read as the reverse complement.
CCACACTGCAGGAGCTTGAAGCAAATATGACGAGTTCTATGGGCGAATTGTACCGGACTTATGTATCCGTCTGTGAGGCAAACAGCTATCAAGCCGTTATTGTCGAAATGAGAAGCTATATCGAGGAGCATTTCGAGGACCCGGATCTCTCGTTGAAACATTTGAGCGACAGGTTCGGCGTTAACGGGAAGAATGTAAGCCACATGTTTAAAGAAGCGTTCGGGATGAAGTTTGTCGATTTTCTGATGGATTTGCGAATTGAGAAAGCCAAGCATTTGCTGACTGAAACCGAATTGGCGCAGCAGGACATTGCTCAACGGCTCGGCTATTCCAACTCCATTACGTTTGGGCGGATGTTTAAGCGCATGGTGGGGGTCACGCCTGGAGATTATAGAAAAAAGCACGCGCTGTATCGATAGCTCGCCGGGGAAACAGTTTGCTAAATGGAAGTTTAGCAGGCTGTTTTTGTTTGCCGGCGCTAAAACGCGCAGTGTGGCATGCGGACCTCGCATTTTCGGAAGATGTCGAAAAATTCGGCGGCCCGACGGCGCAATGAAAGAGGCGCAAAAAGCTCCCCCGCATGTGGTCGAAGACCGCCGTCATGCAGCGGAACGCGGCGCGTTGGGAGCTGCGCGCGGTGCGCGGGGGTGTTGCTAGATGCGCGGAATACCCCGCTGTTTGCGAAGTCGGCTTGGGGCTGCAGCCCTGGGACGGCAGGGTACCGAAAACCTGCAAAAGTGCAGGCTTTTTCCGTGAAAGTGGCCCGTTTTGGCGAAAAGCCTGCGAAAGTGCAGGAATTTATTGTTAAAACGGGCCTGAGCCCGTGTGTTTGATGAAATTCCTGCACATTTGCAGGAATTTTTCGTTGCCGGCGTATGCACGGGCAAAAAGCTGCACATTTGCAGGTATTCTCCGTGACGCCAGCCAGATGTGCTACCCCTAACATACGGGGGGGTTCAGCAGTCTGGGCTATTGCAGGTTTTCTCTGTGTCGCCAACGGATGTGCCATCCCCTAACGTACGGGTTTTTCAGCAGTCTGGGCTATTGCAGGTTTTCTCCGTGTCGCCAACGGATGTGCTACCCCTAACGTACGGGTTTTTCATCAGTCTGGGCTATTGCAGGTTTTCTCCGTGACGCCAGCCAGATGTGCTATCCCCTAACGTGTGGGTTTTTCATCAGTCTGGGCTATTGCAGGTTTTCTCCGTGACGCCAGGTAGATGTTCTATCCCCTAACGTACAAGTTTCTCCAACAGTCTCGCATTTGCAGGCTTGCTGCTCATTAGTCGAGTGGATGCGCCGGCTCTTGTGGGTAAGTTCTCTGAGACAGTCTCGCGTTTACAGGTTTTTTGGCTTGTGGCTGGTTATGTCTTGGCTATCCGGTTTTTTGGTGTTCTTTCTAGTCACGATTTTTCAGCCCGATTGGATATATTTGTTTGCCGCCTGCGAGGCGATTTTGTTTTATTATGTTATGTAATATGCCATTAATCATCGCAGAAAAAAGTTTATTGCATATTTTCGATGCATGCGAAGGGTTTTGAGTGAGTTTTGTGTCAGTTTATATGACGGAAACAAGTTTATTGTTCGATTTGCTGACGCGGTGACATACTGTAGGTGTTCCCGGACGAAGCGGGACGACGATAAATCAGGGAGACAGGGAGTTGAGGGCAATGAAGAAGAGGTTGGTGCACAGCAGGTTCGGCAAACAGGCAGTGATGATGCTGACGCTCGTTAGCGTGTTGTCTGCTTGTTCAAGCTCAAACGGCAATTCGGGGGTTCAGACCGGCAAGGAAGCGGGCACAGCGGAGAAAAAGCCTGTAACGATCAAGGTCGAGGTATTCGACCGGGGCAACTCGCCGGCGGGCAAGTCGGTGACAAACAACTACTTAACGAAGTATGTGGAAGACAACTTTACTAAAAAGACAAACATCAAAGTCGAGTTCGTGCCTGTGCCCAGATCGCAGGAGGTTGAGAAGCTGAACGTGCTGATGGCCAGCGGCGATGCGCCGGATATTGTGTTCACTTACGATTCCAACGTCATCTACAGGTACGTACAGCAGGGAGGAGTCGCAGAGATCGGAGCGCTGCTCGATCAGTACGGTACTAACCTGAAGACATACCTGGGCAAAGATACGCTTGCTTACGGCACTTATGACGGCAAACAATATGCGATTCCGGGTAAACGGGTTTATTTGGGCAAATATTCCTCGGAAATTCGCCAGGATTGGCTCGATAAGCTTGGTCTCCCGGCCCCGAAAACGACGGATGAGGTGTACCAGACGCTCAAAACCTTTAAGGAAAAGAAACCGGGAGGCGACCAAACGATTCCGCTCGGCTTCTCCTTGACGAACGCTTCTTATGAGCCGATCATTTGGTCTTTCATCAAAAAAGTAAGCGAAGAAGAGCGCTATACGCTGACGCAGCAGCTTGGTTCCAGCGAATATACGCTGCTGCTGCCCGGGCATAAGGACGGGGTCCGTTTCCTAAACAAGCTTTATAACGAAGGATTGGTCAGCCCTGATTTTGCGCTCGATAAAGATAAAAAGAAAATGTACCAGGACATTGCGACGGGCAAAGTCGGCATGTACGCAGAGGATGCAGGCGAATCTTACTTGACCAGCCCTCCCGATACGTATACCGTTCTGCAAAAAACGGTGCCGGGAGCCAAGCTTGCTCCGCTTGACCCGTATACGAACGAGGAAGGCAAGCATACGAAGCCGGCTTACATTCCTGCGGCACTGAACATTATCATTCCGAAAACGAGCAAAAATGCCGCCGAAGCGATCCAATATTTGGATTGGATGTCCCAAAAAGATGTGCTTTACGCGATGACGTACGGCGAGGAAGGCAAAAACTACACGTTGACTAACAGCTTGCCCGTTCCGCTCGATAACGAAGATACGAAGCAAAGTTTTTACAACAAGGGCGACTACACGATCATTACGAACGGAACGGATTTCGGCAGCGCGGATAAAAATACGGAAGCACTGTCGCTGGCTTTCATTGAAGCCAACCGCAAGGATGCGACGCAGGCCTACAAAAACGGCTCGACGGACGGCCTCTCGCCTGTAAGGTTCCAACGCCCGATCGAAGCCGAAGGAAAATACGGCAAAGCGCTGCAAGAAAAATACGAGCAGCTTATCGTGAAGTCGATGCTGGCCAAGCCCGCCGATTTCGACAAAACGTATGACGACATGTTGAAGGACTACATGACGAACGGCGGCGATGCCATCCTGAAGGAACGGACGGAAGCCTACAAAAATATGAAGAAGTAATCTCCGGCAGCTGGCTTCATGCATGGAAGTCCGGGCAAGTTCGAGCTTTCATGCATGAAGCGGCGCTTGATAATCCGAGAGTAACGGTGGAGGAAGGTGGAGCAGTTGAAAGGTTTCTCCGTGTATTTGAACAGATATTGGCAGCTGTATGCCTTGCTTGCGCTCCCGATCGTGTTTTTCATTATATTCAAATATGGTCCCATGTACGGCGTCTTGATCGCTTTCGAAGACTACAACCTTTTTCAAGGCATATCGGGGAGCCCTTGGGTAGGGCTGGATACGTTTCGAGCCGTATTTAAAATGCAGGATTTTTACACAGCGTTAAAAAACACGTTTATGCTTAATTTTCTGGATTTGATCGTTTCATTTCCGGCGCCTATCCTACTTGCCATTATGCTCAATGAGCTTAGAATCGTCTGGTTTAAAAAAGTTTCGCAAACGATACTGTATTTGCCGCATTTCATATCTTGGATCATTATCGGCGGAATCGTCTACCAGGTTTTCAGCACGAATACGGGAATTCTCAATCACATGCTCGGTTATTTGGGCATCGGACCGATTCCGTTTTTATCGGATAAATATTATTGGCTGCTTACTTATTTGGGTACGGGCGTATGGCAGAGCGCAGGCTGGGGCACGATCATTTATTTGGCGGCGCTGACCGGCATCAGCAAAGAGCTATATGAGGCGGCTGAAGTCGATGGAGCGGGACGCCTGAACCGAATTTGGCATATTACGATACCGGGCATCAAACCGACGATTATCGTTCTTTTGATTTTAAAATTGGGCGAGATGGTGCAGATTGGCTTTGACCGTCCTTTCGTGATCGGCAATGTGCAGGTCCGCGAATTTTCGGAAGTGCTCAGTACGTTTGTTTATAAAATGGGGCTGCAGTCCGGCCAGTACTCCGTAGCGACAGCGGTGGGCTTTTTCCAGGCGGTAGTCGGACTTGTCTTTATTCTCGCGTCCAACTATATTTCCAAGAAAACGACCGATCAGGGCATTATTTAAACGTTTTAATCTCGAAAGGAGGAGCGAGCGCATGAACGCCAAAGCGGCAGACCGCACTTTTGATATCGTCAATATCACATTTTTGATTCTGTTTTTATTTTTGAGCCTGGTGCCGCTGCTGCACATTATTTCGGTTTCGCTCAGTTCCAATGCGCCGATTTTGACCGGGAAGGTCACTGTTTTTCCCGTCGATCTCAATTTTGAAGCTTATTCCCATGTGTTGATGGATCCGATGATGCTCCATTCTTTGGGGTACTCGATTTTTTTGACGGTTCTTTTTACAATTGTATGTATTGTCATGACGATTGCCGCAGCTTACCCGCTTACGAAAACGGAGCTTAAAGGCAGAAAGTTTTTCATGTATTTGATCGTGGTCACGATGTTTTTCAGCGGCGGTATTATTCCGGAATACATTCTGGTCAAGCAATTGCATTTGATCAATACGACCTGGTCGTTGATTCTTCCGCAGATGATCAATCCGTTTTATTTGATTATTTTGATCACGTTTTTTAATTCGATCCCCAAGAGTCTGGAAGAATCCGCCGAGCTGGACGGAAGCAGCCATTTCGGCACGCTGGTCCGCATCATGCTCCCTTTGTCGATGCCGATTATCGCCACGCTGGGCCTGTTCTATGCGGTAAACCGCTGGAACGGTTTTATCGATACGTTGTTTTACATTACAGATCCGAAGCTGTATCCGCTGCAGCTCAAGCTGTATCAACTCATTATGAACAGCCAAATATCCGACCAATTGCAGATGGAAGGCGCGCAGATCGTTCAGGTGCTGCCGGAAAGCTTGAAGGCGGCCAGCATTATGTTCGCAACGGTGCCGATTTTGATCATATATCCTTGGCTGCAAAAGTATTTCGTTTCGGGAATTATGGTCGGAGCCGTGAAAGGCTGACCTGGCAGTCTGGCGGGGGAACTCCGTAGAAGGTATACAAAAGTAACTCCGCCCGCCGGACTCCATGCTTGCATAGGAGGAGGAAATCAACATGCATCAACCGAAAGGCGAATATTCGTTTTCGACCTGCTGGAACATCAAGAAGCATACGAACGGAAGGGACATGATCGAGGAAATCCGCTCGCTCGGCTTCAGCCGGGTTGAACTGAACTATAACGTAAACCGGGAGTTTTTAGCGACGATCGAGCCGATGATCGAACACGGGGAAATCGGCGTATCCAGCGTGCACAACACGTTCCCGCACACGCCTGATCCGGATTACGGCACCGATTCGGTGCTGCTCGGTTTTGACGATGAAGAAAAGCGCCGCAAGGCTGTCGAACTGCTCGTGCAGTCGGCGGAATACGCGCACCGTTACGGGGCGGAGGCGGTCGTCGTCCATCCCGGCGAAGTGCCGTTCGACTACAATATCGATGAGGCGCTCAAGGCGATTTACAAGGACGAGGGCCCTGAGTCGGAGGCGTACCGGAAGCTGTGGCGGGACATGCTGGAGCGCAGGGAAGCGCTGAGCGGCCACTATACGAACAGGATCGTCGACAGCCTCTATACCGCTTGCGACCGGATTGCGCAGAAGGGCTGGAAAATCGCCATCGGGATCGAAACCCGTTCCCGCTGCTACCAGATGCCGACGCTGCAGGAGGCGGGGGCGATCATCGACCGGCTGCAGGGTGCCGCGCTCGGCTTATGGTATGACATCGGCCACGGCATGATGATGGACCGGATGGGCCTCTACGACAATGCGGCCGAAGCGAACGCGATGAAAGAGCGTGTCGTCGGCGTTCACATTCACGAAACGATCGGCTTGTCCGATCATTGGTGCCCCTATGTGCACAGCGGCGACATGAGCTTTTTTGACCGGTTCCTGCCGGTCATTCAGGCGGCGCCTGTGAAGGTTTACGAGCTCAAGGCGCTTTGCGAGCCGGAAGCGATTGAAGATAGCCACAATCTCATTGTGAACCGCATCGCGCAGCTGCCGGCCGCCAAAGGATGAGGTGAACCGATGAAAGCGGGAGCGCGGTTGTCCACCTTGTTCAAACTTCGGGCGCTTTACTTATGCACAGGGCTTGCGGGCGGTTTGCTCAACCCTTATATGACGACCATCTTCGTGCAAGGCGGTTTGGCCAAAAGCCATATCGGCATCATGATGTCGATAGCTTCGCTGGCCATTCTGGGCGCGCAGCTGCTCTGGGGCCGGTTAGCGGACCGCTACCAGATGACCAAATCGATCCTGCTCCTGAGCCTGGCCGTGCCGGCCCTGTTATCGATTCTGTATCAGGCGCCGTCCGTATTTCTGATGATAGCGGCTTATATGGCGGCTACCGTCTTCACGGCCCCGCAGGCCCCGATCGGCGACGCTTTCGCCGTGTCGGCCGCCCGATCCGCAGGCTCCTCCTACGGCTCGATCCGCAGCTTCCAGAGCGTCGGCAATGCGCTGGGCGGCTATGGAGCCGGCTTTTTTTTATCGTATTACATGCCTAATCAATTGTGGATCCCGTTTATGCTGTTCAGCTGCCTGGGCGTGATGATCGTACTTGCGCTGCCTGCCCAGAAGGAATACCATGTCAAAAGCCGGCCTTTCATCGACGGGATCGGGGAGCTGTTCGGCAACAAGCGGTTCGTTTTGTTTTTGGGCGCCTGTTTTCTGGTCAATCAGACGTTGACGGCGTTCAATACGTATTTTGTCGTCGTGTTCCAGATGGTAGGCGGTTCGTACGCTCTCTCGGGAGTCGCGCTGATGATCGCCGCATTTTCCAATGTGCCGTCGATGTTCGCCGCCTCTTTCGTTATCAAGCGGCTGGGCAATGAAAAAACGATGCTGCTGGCGACGCTGGCCTATATGGTGCGCTGGATCATCCAGTATATGTTCCCGATTCCAAGCGTGATGGTCGCCGTGCAAGTGCTGCAGGGGCTGTCGTTCGGCCTTTTTTACGTTGCCGCCGTCGAGTACGTCTCGCGGATTGTGCATAAAGAGATGCAGGCCACCGGACAAAGCGTATTCAATATGGTGTTCGTAGGGCTTGCGGGCATCGCGGGCAATATGCTGAACGGCTTTTTGCTGGAAAAGGGCGGCCCTTCCGCCATGAATCTGGTCTGCGCGTTGAGCTCGCTGCTCGGAGCTGTTATGCTGGTATTTGTCGCCTACGGCTTCAAACGGCAGCAGACCGGTTCGCTGCCAGCGGAAAAGCGGAAGAAACGTTACATCGCTTTCGATATCGGCGGAACGAGCGTGAAATACGGGATCGTCGACGAAGCCGGCGAGGTGCTGGCGGGCGGATCTTTGGCAACACAGGCGTCGGAAGACAGCGAGGCATTTATTGAAAAGCTGACGAGCGAAGTCCGCCGGTTTCGCGAAAAAGAGGGCCCGATCAGCGGCATCGCCATTAGCACGGCAGGCATTGTCGACGACTCGGGCACGATCGTAGGGGGCATCGAGAACATCCCGTGCCTGAAGGGCGTGAACTTGAAGCGCGAGCTGGAGTTGCGCACGAGACTGGAGACGCAGGTCATCAACGATGTCAATGCGGCTGCGCTGGGCGAGGCCTGGATGGGCGCCGGCAAAGGCGAGCGGACGTTTTTCTGCATCGCGCTCGGAACGGGCATCGGCGGAGCTATCGTCTTGGACTCCAGGCTGTACAAAGGCTCGCACTTCCGCGCTGCGGAAATCGGCTATATGCATATGAGCCGTATGCAGACCGGCAGCTATGAGACGCGGGCTTCCACTTCGGCCTTAGTCAGGAGCGTGCTTGACAGGCAGCTGGAGGAAACGGCGGCGGCCGGCGTCAATGGCCAGTCCATATTCGAACGGGTCAAAAGCGGAGATTCCGCATGGGCCGAGCCTGTCGACAGGTGGATGGACGAGGTAGCCAAAGGCATTGCCGATCTCATCTACGTGCTGGACCCCGGGCTGATTATTGTGGGCGGGGGCGTCTCCGCGCAAAAAACGTTTTTAACCGACCGGATCGCAGCCAAGGTAGACTCTTATTTAACGGCCGATTTTCAGGGGCTGACGCGCATCGTGCCTGCGCTTTGCGGCAATGAGGCCGGCATGCTGGGGGCCGTATCCTTATTTGCAACCCGGAACTGACTGAATGAAGGGAAGATGTGACGGTATGAGCTTAAACATGATGGAAAGCATGACGGACGAACAGCGTTATCTGGTCGATCACGCCATGGCGGATATGGATCTGTACTATGATGAGGAAATGAAACTGCTGCGGGATAAAGACAATGAGCAGCTTCATTATACGCGGGGGAGCGCGCACTATGCGATAGGACTGCTGCTCCGGAACGCGCCGGGAGATTTGGCAAGAGCTTGCGAAGTTCTCGCTACGGTGATGGACATGCAGTACGATTGTCCGGATGAAATCTATCACGGCACGTTTCGCACGGCCCCTCAGGTGCCGCACCCTCCGGCCGGCAGCTTTCCCTGGAAATCTTTTGCGCCGGGCTTCGCCTTCTTTTTGGCCGATACGTTCGGGAAAATATCCGACCGGCTCGGCGATCCGGCGGCGAGAGAATCGTTTCAAACCGCTGTAGACGACGTGCTGCCGACGGTTTGGACGACCTATGATCCGAACTGGCGGGAATTCATTGCCTGTGCGTTCGCCGTCATCCTGGAAAATTGGGCGGACAGCCTGCCCGCCGAGCTTGTCACCCGGATGGATTCCTGCATGCGCAAAGCGGTGGAAGCGTCCATCGACCGGCGTTTGTCGGATGCCATCCCGATGAACACCAACATCGAGCTTATGCATATGTTCATCTGCCACTATTTCGGACACCGGTACGGCATCGCGGACTGGATCGGGCATGCCGACCGGGAGGCGGGCAAGTTCATTGAAGCTTTCGCGGAGTTCGGGTCGTTCGCAGAGTTCAATACAACGACGTATTACGGCGTCGATCTGACCGTGCTGGGGCTTTGGCGGAACTACAGCAAGACGGATGCGTTCCGGCGGATCGGCCGCGAGATCGAGCAAGGACTGTGGGCGAACATCGCTTTATTTTACAATCCGAATCTGGAAAATTTGTCGGGGCCGTTCTCGCGCGCCTATGAGATGGAAATGAGAGACCACAGCTCGATCGGCGTCTTTCTTTATCTGGCTTTGGGCCAAGGCTACGAGTATCTCGCCGGGATCAATTGCGAATCCGAGCATGACCCGATGATCGCTCTGGTCGGGGTCGACGTGCCGCCGGCCGTTAAACCGGCGCTGGCTGCGTTCCAGGGCCGGCGGCTGGCCCGGAAGCAGTTCAGAGAGCTGTGCGAACGGGATCGCCCCGGCGCTAACTCGAATCTGTGCACGGCGACGGCCTGGATCGAAGACAATCTGATGATCGGCGGGATGACCGGGAGCCGCAACACGAACGGGCAAATGCATCCTGCGACGATGCACTGGCGAACCGGCGCTGGAGACAAGTATTATATGAGGCTGATTCGCCGGGAAGCGGGCAAGCATTGGAACACGCATCTGAGAGGCATTGCGTTCGATGCCGAAGCGGAGCAGGACCGGCTCGCGGTTGACGTTCATTTTCAGACGAATGCGGAGATCGAGCTGTTTTTCGAAATTGCGGGCAAGCATATTCACGACGCCGACATAGCTCCCGATGTGTGGACAATGCCTGGGCTGACTTGCCGCGTAGAGGCCGATGCGCCCGCGCCCGAAATCAACGTTTTTGACAATCGCGTTGAAGTGGTATACCGCTACCGGCCGCAAGTTTCCGGCGCTCATATGAGGTTTGCGCTCCGCGTCGAGCGCGATCCGGCTTAAGGCTGGGAGCAGGCAAAACGCCTGATTTGGCCTTGGGAATTTTTACCGCGACGCAAAATTTGAAATTTGTCCGAATTCTATGCTAGTCTATCAAAGTAAAAAAAAATGCCGAATCTTGGAGCAGCACAAGCTCCGGTACGGGGGACTTCTTCATTTGGGGTGAAAGATCGGTTCGGATGTCCGAACCGGTCAAGGGAATTCCTCTTCCCGAACCCGTCAACTAACCTCGGAGGCTCAGGGAGGCAATCTTTTTGAAACGTCTTGTTTATTCATGCGCTTTTATCGGCGCAGCAGTATCCGGCGCTGCTTTGCTGCCTGCCCAAGCGGAAGCTTCTCAAGCGCTTTCAGTCAAAGTCCAGGTCAACGACGACATCGTGCAGTTTACGGACGCGCAGCCTTTTATCGACAAAAATGGGAATTTGCAAGTGCCGTTAAGGGCCGTAACCGACAAACTGGGCTATGAAGTGAAATGGGCGAAGCAAGGAGGCGAGGTCGCCGTCTCGGTGTTGACCAAGGATCAGGTCGTTTCACTGAGGACGGACGAACAGCAAGCGCTTGTGGGCAGCAAGAAAATCAGCCTGGAGAGCAGCCCGGCTTTTATCCAGGGAAGTACATACGTACCGCTTCGTTTTATTACGGAAACGTTCGGTTCCAAGATCGAGTGGAGCGATGCGAATCAGATCGCGATCGTGAATGCGGACGGCAAGCCCCACAAGCCGGCCTGGACGGCGCCGCCGGAACCGCCCGCACCCGCACCTGCGCCTGCGCCGCCTCAGCCGTCCATGACCGATCTGATCGTGCAGACGGCGAGCAATTACATGGGAGTCCCGTACAAATGGGGCGGAACGACGCCGCGCGGATTTGACTGCTCGGGTCTTGTCGGTTATGTGTTTGAAGCGGAAGGAATCGATCTTCCGAGAACTTCCGCCGAAATGTACAGCGATGCCGGAACGCCGGTATCCGATCTGAAGGTGGGAGATTTGGTCTTTTTTGGCCGCGGTGTTGTCGATCATGTCGGTATTTATTTAGGGAATGATCAATTTATTTCATCCACCTCTTCAAGAGGAGTAGCCGTCGAGAGTTTGTCGAGCAAGTATTGGGGCGCGAGATACGTTGGCGCCAAGAGAATCATATAGAAGCTAGCCTGTCTGAAAAATGAAAGAAACATCTGTTTTGTGCAAGCCACGGAAAACGGATGTTTCTTTTTTGTGTTGAAAAATTGCGATTTATATCGAATTTTTATCGTTTTTCGCCTATAATGAAGAAATGTTCGGAGAAAGAGGAAGCGGGTGAACGGCGATCTCCATGCTGACAGCAGTCTTGAAGCGGTGGTTTTTAAGAAAAAATACAGCGGTTATCATGAACAATAATCATGCTGCGGAAATAAGCGCTGCGATCCCTCCGGAAATTATGGACGTGATCCGTCGTTTTTTTCAGACATACGACAATTTTCAAGGCGCGCGGAACCTCCAAACGGATACTTTTATTAGAGAAGTGTATTATGCCACGAAGCAGGACCCGGCCGATCAAAGCACGGTGGACGAAATGGAAGTCTATCTGCACTATAAAAACTTGCAGCGCCTGCGTTTGAAGCACTACGAGATCGATGAATTTCTCATGTTGAACAGCGGCGTCTGCCTAGTCGGCGTTACCCGGGAATTCAGCGGCAGCGTCCGGAACCGGGTGCTCTATTTTTTGAATAAGGAAGACGGCGCCTGGCGCTTTCATCATATTGCAAGATCTCATCACGGCACGATTACCGACAAGTTCCAGGTCAAGGAGCAGACGGGTTTCGTCGTTAGCAATGAAAAGACCGCCATGCTTTTTCTGGCTCACAGCGACACTTCCGACGCAATCGGCTACATGACAGGCGATTACGTCCATGTGGAAGGGTATCTGGAGGTCGAGCAGCAAGTCGGCGGCCAGTTTTTTTACAGAATTGTCCGCATGAACAGGATTCACTGATCAGAGCGGCTGTTACGGAAAAGTAAGGGAAGCGCGGTACAGCGCAGCGTCCCAGGCGACCTGCCCGCCGAGCGACTCCATGACGGTGCGAAGCGGCATATAGATGTGGCCGTCCACGATGGCGGGAGCGGCGGGCAGAACTACCCGCTTGTCGTTCCACAGCATGACGGGATCGTCCGGATGCAGGAGCAGGCGGTTGGCTCCGTACTGAACCGTTAGCGTGCGCGTGTTCCCGTTCCAGTCAAACTTCGCCCCGATCCTCTCCAAAATGCCGCGAAACGGCACCATGCTCGTCTCCTGGAGCAAATATCCCCTGAACTCGTTCACGAATTGCCCGTTCACTTCAACTTGAATTTGCGGATACCGGAGCCGTTCCACCACAAGCGCATTGCTGAGCAGTCGTCCGGGCGCGGTGAGCATGACGCCATCCGCATACAGGGCGGAGCTCGCGCCTCCATCGAGGTTCATGGCATCCGTCAAGCCCATGTCCTGAAGCACATGCGCCATGTCGTCGATCGTCGCCGAAGACATCGTGCCCATCACCAGACGGCGCGATTCGTCAACGCCGATAAAGCTGCGCACATTCGACTGTGTCGTAATTCGCGGATCGGTGAAGCCGTCTCTCTCGTAATCGATATCGACGGCGCCGCCGGTGAGCAGGCGCGGACCGGCACCTACGGCTGCGTCCACCCGGGGCAGCGCGGGAGCGGTTCCCGAGCCGCCGTCCAGCGTTGACGTTAGGCGTATGGCGTCTCCCACATGGATGTTCGGCAGGACATGGGCCAGATTGTTGGCGCTGCGGCCGACAAGGCATACTTGCCCGTCTTCAGGGATGGCGGCCCCGTCTTCGGTGATCGCAGTGATCACACCTGCTTGAACGACGATTTTGGTCGAATTCGGAAAATCGATCCGTTCCCCGAAAGCTCTCGTGTACCAGATGATTTGATCGTCTACGGAATCTCCGTAATATTTGTTCACTCCCCAGGCGGTGAACTTGTAGGCGCTGCCGGCATGGGCAACGCTTATTTGGTGTCCGGTTCCGAAGTACCCCACGCTTACCGTCTTGTCGGCGAGGACGAGCAAGGACGGGTTGGTGCCGGAGTGCACGACATCGCCTGAATCGATGAGCAGCCCGTTCGGATAGCGAATCGTGTCGTCCTCTTCATAAGCGTCGAAAAACGCGCCATTGATGCCTGCCGCCGCATGATTGCACTCCATCATGGAGCTGAAAGATTCGACATGCCCGATGCCGTCGGCGGCCGTAACGGGCTTGACCCGCAGAGTGGGGTCCGTAAGATCGATCGAAACCCACTTGGCTGTAAAAGTTTTGCCGTTGTACGCGAGCGTCTTGCTCCCGGATTGAACGGAGTCATCCGCGGAAGCGGCCCCTGCCGGATAGCAGGCTGCGGATAGGAGCAGGCAGCCGAGCAGCCCTATTTTCACGGTGAGTGAGCAGTGCTTGATAGTCATAGTCATTTGGAAGAGTTCGTCCTTTCTTAGGCAGGGATAACTGGGGGTCTGGCGAGCGGAAGTTGCTTTTGTACATACCCAATGAATAATGACAGTATATACTGCCGCTCATGCTGCATCAACACTATCATTTTGCATATACCTTCTACACAGTTCATCGGATAGACTCTTAGGAAGCATGCCTTCCGGCATACCTTGGCGATTTATTTCCAGCGAGCATTCGTTCACCTCTTTGTGAAAAAAATTCAAAATGGCCCAACCCCTTACCGCGAAAGGGGTTGGGCCATTTTGCCAACAAGCGTCCGACAAAAATGTTAGATTATTCACAGAATTACTTTGCATATTAAGGTAATATATGGAACGATAGGGACAAAATATTACAAAATATAGCATATAGGTAATGAATAATGATGTCACAAAGGCTATATTACGTTTATCAACAACAGCCAATACAGGATGAGTAAAGGAAACGGAGGTGAGGGCCATGGCAGGCTTTGAACAGATCCGGGTCAAGACCGCATACCCAATTCACCGGCTGGAGGATGTGCAAATCGAGTGGAAGCCGGGGGAGCATGGAC
>NZ_JBYLHY010000045.1:0-46665 GCF_057749925.1 Paenibacillus sp. sgz302191 | reverse complement strand
TCTTGCAGGCAGGTTGCCTACGTGTTACTCACCCGTCCGCCGCTATCCCCGAAGGGACCGCTCGACTTGCATGTATTAGGCACGCCGCCAGCGTTCGTCCTGAGCCAGGATCAAACTCTCCAAAAAGATGTTACCTTTATTGAAAGCTGAATAGCTCAATTTCAAAGCTGACGAGATTTTGCAATCTCTTGTTTTGGTTGATTGCTCAACCTTGCTTCTTCACTCGTTGTTCAGTTTTCAAAGAACAATTTCTTTCGTTCGCATCGCCGTCTTTCGAAGGCGACCTAATCAATATATCACATTCGCCTACTTGATTGCAAGTACTTTTTTTAAATTCTTTTTTTGCAATCTCGCGGTCTCAAAAGCGACAAGGAGTAATATATCAAAGATAGATAACGAATGCAAGCTTTTTCTTCGACTTTTTTTATGGGAAATACAACCGTCACCAAGGCATCACTATAATGCACTAGTACGGAGGAAAGCGCAGTTCGTTGACACTAGCGAAAAATCTGCAAACGTGGTTTCCGCGAATCGCACCGCGCGCAGCTCCCAGCGTGCGGTGCTGCGCTGCATGACGGCGGTTGGTCGTCCACATGTTAGCTTAGTTGAACGATACTTTGCGCCGTCGCACTTCGGGTTGTCACGAGGCGGCTCGGGAGCCCGAAGCGAAAGCCTGCGAAAGTACAGGCTTTTTCTGCGAAAATGGTTCATTTGGGCGAAAAACCTGCGAAAGTGTAGGAATTTTCGATAAAAATGAACCGAACCCCTGTACCCGGCAAAAAGCCTGTACAATTGCAGGAATTGTTCATTGTTAGCGTTCCGGCGAGAAGAAAACTGCACTTTTGCAGGTTTTCTGCTCGCAGCCGGGTAGCTGGGTGACCGGGTAGCTCTTCCCGGCATAAATTCGCAGGTTTGCACGCCCTCCCCAAACCCGTTCACGAGCGACCTCGCCACCCATTAAGTCTTTGGCTATCTCCCGCGAAAACCAAAAGGCTCCGGCACATAAGCGCCAGAGCCTTAATATTGAATGCCTTATCCTTGACTTCCGATAAAAATGTAACGCGCAAGCACGAGGATGGCTAACACCCACATAAGCCAGTGGATTTGATACTTGTCTTTTCCCCTAATGTTTGCAGCGGTGGCAAGCACGACATAAGCAACGATTCCGAAAGAAATTCCGTTGGCGATATTGTATGTGAAAGGCATCAGGACGATTGTCAGGAAAGCCGGGATCGCCAGCACAAAATCCTGAAAGTCGATTTCCCGGACGGACTGCATCATCAACACGCCTACTACGATCAATGCCGCGGCTGTGGCCGAACCCGGAATCAGCATCGCGATCGGAGCCAAAAACAAGGAGAGCAGGAAGCAGACGCCTGTCGTTACCGAGGTCAGACCCGTGCGTCCGCCTTCCGCTACTCCCGCCGCGCTTTCCACGAAAGCCGTAACCGTGCTCGTTCCGACCAGCGCGCCTCCGCTGACGGCGACGGCATCTACGAACATCGCTTTTCCGACGCGTTTGTTGCCTTCCTCTTTATTTTTCATAATGCCCGCACGGTTAGCCGTGCCGACCATCGTCCCGAACGTGTCGAACAGCTCCACGAAGGTGAACGTAGCGACAACGGAGACGATTCCCGCCGTCATAATGCCGTTCCAATCGAAATTGGCAAAAGCAAGCTTCGTCATATCAGGCACCCAGGTCGTTTGCGGGCCGGTCAAAGAATCGAGATTTACAAGCCCCATGAAGTAGCCGACAACCGTCGTAGCCAAAATCCCGAACAGAATCGCGCCGCGTACGCGCAGCACCATCAGGATGGAAATCAGCAAAATGCCGACGACCGCCAAAATGACATTTTTATTTTCCAAAGAGCCCATATGGAATACCGTTTCAAAAGACAAAACGTCCGTAAATTTATGCGCCGGAACATCATTGGACGCTTCGACCGCCACCGTCAAAATCCCGCTGTTTTTAAAACCGATCATGGAAATGAACAAACCGATACCTACTGTAATCGCATGTTTCAGGCTGTCCGGAATGGCGACGAGCAGCATCTGGCGAATTTTCGAAACCGTCAATATTAAAAAGATAATCCCTGAAATAAAAACGGCCGTCAGCGCCATTTGAAACGTAAACTTCCCTTGCGAGGAAAGAATAATGGTTGCAAAATAAGCGTTTAATCCCATTCCCGGAGCAAGCGCAACCGGAAAATTTACGAACAGCCCCATGGCAATCGTCATAACGCCTGCGGCAATAGCCGTCGCCAGGAAGATAGCCGTCCAATCACCGCCTGTCGCCCCCGACTTGAAGGCGCTGAGAACGTCCGGATTCACGGCCAAAATGTACGCCATCGTCATGAACGTCGTAATTCCCGCCATAATTTCCGTTCTTACCGTGGTGCCGTTCTCCTTCAACTTGAAAAACCGATCCATCTAACTCTTCCTCCCAACCGATATTCGGAACAGCAAAAACCCGGAATCATGAGAATGATTTCCGGGAACCAAAAAGGAGTTTCTCCAAAAGAGAACCGCCTTGAAAGCGCAAGTACGCAAGTACGTTCTCATCGGGATTCCGTCCTTTTTTCGTAGCCAGATCATTTGCGGTGACCTCGTAGAAACTCCCAGGCCAATTCCCGGGATTATACGAAAAAACTGTTATCCACCTACATTTTAGAATTACGCATGAAGAATGTCAATAAAAAACCGAACGTTCGACAGGCGGTATCCCCAAGAACGTTCGGTTTAAGATTGTATCTACTCCCACTCAATGGTAGCAGGCGGTTTGGATGTCACGTCGTACACGATGCGATTTACGTTTTCAACTTCGTTGACGATACGAACGGAAATTTTTTCAAGCACGTCCCAAGGAATCCGCGCCCAATCGGCCGTCATGCCATCGATAGACGTGACCGCACGGATGCCGACCGTATAGGAATACGTACGGGCGTCGCCCATGACGCCTACGCTTTTCATATTCGGAAGCGCCGTGAAGTACTGCCAAATCTCGCGGTCCAGGCCAGCTTTGGCGATTTCCTCGCGAAGAATCGCATCGGACTCGCGGACAATTTTCAGCTTATCTTCCGTCACCTCGCCCAATACGCGGATGGCCAGACCCGGCCCCGGGAACGGCTGTCTCCATACGATTTCCGCAGGCAGGCCGCATTCTTCGCCTACTTTGCGGACTTCGTCCTTGAACAAAGTTTTCAGAGGCTCGACCAGTTTGAATTTCATATCTTCCGGCAGTCCGCCTACGTTATGATGCGATTTGATCGTCTGTGCCGTGGCCGTGCCGCTCTCCACGATATCGGTGTAGAGCGTACCCTGCGCCAGGAACTCAAAGTCGTCGAACTTGCCCGACTCTTCCTCGAACACGCGGATGAACTCCGTGCCGATGATTTTTCGTTTTTGCTCCGGATCGTCCACGCCGGCCAACTTGCCGAGGAAACGCTCGCGCGCATCGATTTTAACCACTTTCATGTCGAATTTGCCGACAAAGGTGTCCATGACGCTTTCCGCTTCGCCTTTGCGCAGCAGACCGTGATCGATGAACATGCAGGTGAGCTGGCTGCCGATCGCTTTATGGATGAGCATGGCGACAACGGAAGAGTCGACGCCGCCGCTCAGCGCGCAAAGCACCTTTTTATCCCCGACCTGCTGGCGGATTTCTTTGATGGTGTCTTCAATAAAAGTTTCCATGCTCCAGTTGCCTTCGCATCCGCAGACGCCATAGACGAAATTATGAATAATTTCGGTGCCCTGCACGGAGTGGCGGACTTCCGGATGGAATTGAACCGCATGAATGTTTTTGTCGCGGTGGCTCATGGCCGCAATATGCAGCGACTCTGTGCTGGCTTCCAGCGCAAACCCTTCCGGCAGCACGGAAACGTGGTCCCCGTGGCTCATCCACACGACTTGCTTGGCGTCCAGTCCTTGCACAAGCGGGCTGCCGGCCGTAAATTCAAGCTCCGCTTTGCCGTATTCCCGCGTTTGGGCGCGTTCCACTTTCCCGTTCAATTGATGCGCAATCAGCTGCATGCCGTAACAAATGCCCAAAATCGGAATGCCCAAATCGTAGATCGCAGGATCGACCGAAGGCGCGCCTTCTCCGTAAACACTTGCCGGACCGCCCGAAAAGACGATGCCTTTGGGCTGCAGCCCGCGAATTTTATCCACAGAAGTATTGAAAGGCAGAAGCTCGCTGTAAACGCCCAAATCGCGGATACGCCTTGCAATCAACTGGTTGTACTGACCCCCAAAGTCCAGAACTACAATCAATTCATTCGGTTTGCTCATTATCCGTGCCTCCTAGTTTCATAGCGATAATGCTTGTCCTCTTATCACTATTTATCGCTACTAATTTTAAACATTACATGCCTAGGATGTAAAGAGCAATAGTCAAAGGTTTCCGGGGCCCGGAAAAGCATTCCGAAAAGTAAACGGTATCAGCGGCGGAGCCGGCCCTCACTCCCGGGAACCCCGTTTCGATTGTACGGCTTTCCAAAGGGCGGCAATCTCGGCTTTGGAATAACGCGGCCGATGAAGCGGCGCATAGCGCAAGTTTTCATACGCCTGGGCGAATTCCAGCAGCGCTTGCTTCTGCAAGTCGTTCTCGATCTTCAATGCGGCGACATATTCGCGGACGGTTTGACCGGAAGATTTGGCGCCGTATTTGCGGAACAATTGCAGCCAAAGCCGATCCATAAACCGCAGAACCGGCTGCGAAGCGGACAATCGCCCTGCGCCTTGCAGGAAGCCTTTGCGCCATAGAAGCCGCGCGGCTCCGGCAAGAAGCAGGCAACTTCCCGCAGCAAATCCGCAAAGCGCTCCATACCGCTGCATGAAAGCTTGAAAATCGGGCAGGCTTGGCCGAATCCATTGCTTCAGGCTGTCCAATAATCCCGTCTCTGCGCGTTCCGGCGCGGATTTTGCAGCGGCCTTGTGCTGTTCCGCCGGCAGCAGGCTTGCTGTCCGGACGCCGAAATCCGCGAAGCCGGGAGTAGGCTCAAACGGAATCCAGCCGGATGACGGAAAGTAGACCTCCACCCAGGAATGCGCATCTTTATTTTGCACGGTAAATTCACGGTATAATCCTGCGGACGCCCCATTCTCCGTGCCTGGGGCAAATCCCTTTACCCATCTCGCCGGAACGCCGACCGAGCGCAGCATCACGGTCATCGCCGTGGAGAAGTGATCGCAGTAGCCGGTCTGATCGACAAACAAAAAGTGGCTGACAAAATCCTCGGATTTGCCGGGACGCGTCGGTTTGTCCAGGCTGTAAACGTAATGGCTGCGCAAATACTGTTCGACCGCCGCCGCTTTGGCATACGGGTCCGCGCTACCCGCCGTAACCTGTTCGGCGAGCCTGCGCACCGTCTGCGGCAGCTGAGCCGGGAGCTGGAGATAAGTTTCCGCGATGGCGGGCGGGTAGGCGCCGGTATCCGCACTCAGCACGGCCGGATCTTTATCCGTCGGCTGAACCGTAATTTTATAAAAGGACAGCGGGTCCGACATTTCCGGAAGCGCCATCTTTCCGCTGGCCGTATTCATCAAAACATCGCCGGACGACAGCGGCCTTTCCCGATTCGTCAGAAGCGCGTCGATCTGCAGAACGGTTCCCCCGTGAAAAAGCTGTTTGGTAGCGGCCGGAGCGCTCCAAAGCACTTCCTGCGTGACCGTTTGGTCCGGCCCATGAACGCCTGCCGGGACGAAAGCTTCCCAATCCGCTTCGGATTGCGTCCAGCCCTTCCCGTCGTAAAAGCTTTTGGACTCGCCGCGCCAATACGTTTTCTCGGTCGTTTTGGCCGTGAAAACGACCGTATCGTCGGATCGCAGCGGGCCTCCCAAAGCAGAATCGTCATTGCCGTACCCCGATTTGGGAGGGACGGCCGGAACGCCGGCTTTGTCTTCGTACATAGAAAGCAGCCGGTCGGACAAAGACGCCAGATTAAGCGGCTTCATCAACGGGCTCGGCGCAGCCGACGAAGCGGCATACCAGCCTGATCCGGCGAGCAGTCCCGTGGATATGAGGCTGACCAGCAGCCATTGCAGGCCTCCGCCAGGACTCGTCGTTTTCAAGCCGTAAGAGTCTTCGATCCGGCACAAGTTCAGCAGCGCCAACAGCAGAAGGCCGTACCCCAGCGTGCGGATAATTCCCGAAGTCGTATCGACGCTCAGTGTAAGCTGCAGAATAACGAGATACAGCAGCGTGGCGGAAGCAAACCACAGGCTGTGCTGTCTTTGCAGCATCAACGCCTGCGTCACGGAAATCATCAGCGTCCAGCCAATCAAAAACAGCAGCGTGCGGCTTTGCGCGCTTACAAGATCGAGACGGAGCTGAAACAAATGCTGAATGTCCTGCGTGATGAGCCTGCCGAAATCTATCGTCCACGACCACGTCCAGAAGTCGGCCGGATAAAACATAAAGCCGATAAACAGCAGCATGAGGAAGCCTTTGGCCGCCCAGCCCCATGAATAAGGGACCCGCAGCCAATCCATCGCTATGCAGACCGCAAATACGGCCAGGAACGGCTTAATCATATAAACTTCCGAAATATCGGAAAGCATGGGCAGCGGCCTCAGCCATTCCGCCAACAGCAAAAACAGCAGCAGCGACAAAAGACCGTCGCGGAGCAGCGAGCCCGGGCGGGACGGGCGCGATGAGCGCGCGTCCGGCGCGCCGGACGCCCGGACGCTGGAACTTGCGGGCGGCTGCGGCTGCAGCAAGGCGGTGCCGGACGAGCGGCGGGGTTCAAGCGGTTGCATCCGCAACACCCCCTTGCCCTGGCCACTCGCGCTGCGGATGCGGCACTTCCGTGAAGCTGCAGCCCAGCGCCTGCAGCTGCAAAGCCCCCTCTCGCTCCGCGACCGAGAGGGAAGGCCGTGCGTGCACGTACACGACGTGCACGGCCCGCCGCCTGCTGCGCGCTTCCGCGAGCGCGCGCAGCAGGGCTGAATCGAGCGTCGATGTGATGCACAGCATCGACGTATCCGGCGGCAGCGCCGCGGCCTCTTTCCTGACGAGGTCAGGAAAGGACAGAGCGGCACTGCCGCCCACGCTCGCGAGCACTTCGTACGCGAGCGTCAGGTCGGGGCGAATCGCCGGCGTGATTCGCCTGGCCCCGGCCGAGCTGCCGGCAAAGCCGCAGCTCTCGCGCCCGCGCGCGGCGGCCTCGAAGAAGCCCGCCGCGAGCGCGACGCCCTTCTCCAGCAGCGGCCGGGCCGCTTCAGGCTGGCCTGCGGCGGGCGCCGCGTCGAGCAGGAGCATGCGCCTCGCGGCGGCCGCCTGCTCGGCGTCTTTGGTCATCAGCCGGCCCAGCCGGGCTGTGGACTTCCAATGAATGCGGTGATACGGGTCACCGCTTGCATAGTCTCTGACGCCGCCGATGGCTGGCGTCACCGCTTGGGGCAGCGCCGGCGAAGGCTTCGCGCCGTCTTCGGAATGAAACGCCATGCCGGCCCGGTCCAGGGCATCGGGCTTCGGGTACACGACGCAGCTGTGCTGCTGCGTCCCGGCGTTGATCCGCTTCACGGCAAAGCCGAACAAATCGCCTGCCGCCGCTTCAAATTCGGCCAGGCGGTACACGCCGCGCATCAGCCCGGTAATCCGGTAGCGCAGCAGGAACGACTTCCGAAACCACGGGAACAGCAGCCTGCGATATACGAATTTGCTTTCCGACACACTGTGAACCCACGTTTCTTTGACCAGAAGCCATGGCAGCGGCAGCATCGAGGCGTGGACCATATGCAGGGAGACGGCCAACTCTTCTCCCGACATACTGACGGAATGGGAAAGCATCCGCTCCGCGCGAAAGCCTTTCAAAGCAAACATATGCATAAGCGCGGCCTGCAGCAAAATAATGAGCAAACAGTTCAGCAAGAACCAGGCCGCGAACCCGCCGTACATATACGCCAAAACAGCCGACAACCCGGTTCCGGCCGCGAGCAGCATGAATTTACCCCAGCTTTTCATCGCTCCGCCTCCTATTTCGACGAAGCATAGCGAAGCACCGGAGCCTGTGCCGAAGCAAGAAGTCCGGTCATGACCGCTTCCGCGGTTTTCCCCGTCATTCTGGCTTCCGCAGTCAGCTGCAGCCTATGCGACCATACCGGAATAGCCAAGCTTTTAATATCGTCCGGCACGACAAAACTTCTGCCTCGCATATACGCCAAAGACTGAGCGGCGCGCATCAGGGCATAGGACGCCCGCGGACTGGCCCCCAAATACAGATCGGTATGCTGCCTCGTGGCCAGAGCAAGCCTGACAATGAATTCTTTCAGCGTTTCGTCCACGTGGACCATGCGCGTTTCTTTTTGCAGCTGGATGAACTCGTCTTGAACGACGACGGGCTTTAGTTGCTCCAAAGGCTGCCGATCCTGCAGCCGGTCGAGCATTTGCATTTCCTGTTCCGGCGTCGGATAGCCGAGCTGCAGCTTCATCAAAAAGCGGTCCAGCTGCGCTTCCGGCAAGGCGTACGTGCCTTCGAAATCGGCGGCATTTTGCGTAGCCAGCAGCAAAAAAGGCTGCGGCAAGTCGTAGCTGACGCCGTCGATCGTAACCCGCTTCTCTTCCATCGCCTCGAGAAATGCCGCTTGCGTCTTCGGCGAAGTGCGGTTGCACTCGTCGGCCAGCACGATCGGTGTCAGGAGAGGCCCCGGCCGAAACTCAAATTCTCCCGTTTTCGCATTATAAACAGAAACGCCTGTCACATCGGACGGGAGCAAATCCGGCGTACATTGAATTCTTTTGAACTCGCAGCCAACCGTTCTGGCGAGTGCGCGGACCAGCATCGTTTTGCCGACACCCGGCACGTCTTCCAGCAAAATATGGCCGCCGCTGAGCATCGCCACGAAGGCGCGCTCTATCGTTTCTCTTTTTCCGATAATAACTTTCTCGACGTTCATGATCATCCGTTCCACGAGAGGCTGCGGCTGATCGAACGCCCTGGCTTTCGACTGCATAGGCAAGAAGCCTCCTTTATCAAAGGTATGCTTCTAGTTTTTCCAGTCGTCTACCATTTTAGACAGTAGATTTGTGAAAAGTAGACTGCCGGCCGTCCTGGAGCCTATCCGCCGAAAAAAGCAGCTCCGCCCACATGAAGCCCGGACGAAAGGCAAGCGATATTTCCCGTCTGCCCGGTTCCATCACCTCTTCGGCTATCCGCCCGCCCAACAGGTCAATCGTCGTATGAAGAGGGACTATAATCGTCCCGTTTTCAAGCCGCATGTCGGCCAGAGGATACCTGGCCTTTTCCTTGCCCATCGCGTATACCCTGACGGTTCGGTCCGGTATATCGTATTCGATATCGCCGGTGCCGTAATGCACCTCGGCCGTTCTCGCAGCTTCCCGCCATTCGATCCGGCCCCCCAGCCTCTCCACAAGGACGCGCAGCGGCAGCTCGATGCGGCCTCCCCGGACGTCATATCGATCCTTATCCAGCGTCATGCTGTTGCCTCCGCCCAATGCAATATGCAGCGGCTGCGTATCTTCCTGTCCGGCCAGCGCTTGTGCCGATTCCCAGACAGCCGTCTCGGATTGCCGGATCAATTGTTGATTCGGATCCCCCTCGGCCATTTCCGTAGTCCGGGCGTGCGCGAGCACATAGTTTCGGGTTGTTTGCAAAAGCTCCTTGAAATGGCTCGCGCTCATGCTTCGCGTCCATTTGGGCCTGCCAAGCGCGAATTGCTGCGGCTTTACCTGCGTTGTCAGCGGCGCAAAGGCGTAGCCCAGCTTTTTGTAGTAGCTGATGATCTCGGGCAGCGCTTTAACCGACGCCTCATGCCCGGTTC
Source organism: Paenibacillus sp. sgz302191 (assembly GCF_057749925.1). NCBI lineage: Bacteria > Bacillati > Bacillota > Bacilli > Caryophanales > Paenibacillaceae > Paenibacillus > Paenibacillus sp. sgz302191. The sequence continues at coordinate 36,882 of NZ_JBYLHY010000045.1, read as the reverse complement.
CATCGTGGAGCAAAACGATGATTTCGTGCTCCAGCGGAGACTTTTTAACGGTTTGGACAATTTCCTCGACCGGGACGCGAGCTCTTTTCGAATCTCCGCTGTCTACGTTCCAGTCAACGACGGTATATCCCGCCTGATCCAAAAAATAGTAGTAAAACGCGTCAAAATTCGTATAGGTTCCGCCCGGAGCCCGGACCAGTTGGGGCCTGACTCCCGCAAGCTCCTGAAAAATAGTTTCGCTCGTCTGGATTTGCTCCCAAAAAGTTTGAAAATCTCCGTACAACTCTTTATATAGGTGATCGTAGGTATGATTGCCTAAGGTATGGCCGTCTTTTACCACCCGTTTTACGAGCTCGGGATGCGCTTTGGCTTCTTCGCCAAGTTCGAAAAACGTCGCTTTAATATTTTCTTTTTCCAAAATATCCAGCACTTCTCCCGTCAGCTTGCTCGGACCGTCATCAAAAGTCAGATAGACCGTCGGCTGTTCGGGGACCGTGTAGCTCTTCTCCTCTTTAATCCGCTTGCCGGATTCGAGTTTCCGGTAGAGATCGTCTTGTTCCTGCCTGTTTGCAAATGCCGAGGAATCCCCTTTGTCCGCCGCCCGCGCGGGTATCGCAGAGAGCCAAAAATAGACGAAAACCAATAGAACCGCCATCAGCAGCCGAAGACGTTGTCTTTGTTTGTTTCTGTGACCTGGTAAAAAGAAGAGCATGCCGTTAATCCCTCGCTTTTGTTCTATCAATTTAACTTGCTGATAGAGTATATGGGAGAAGGGCTTGGAGTATGTCAGTGAAAAATCGGGGTTCCCGTGTATATCCGCGGACTGCTTCCTTTAGCGGCAAAATGGAGCCTTCGCGATAGTGTCCGCCTGCGTTTGGACAACGAGCCGAAGCAGACCGGCGACCTGGTCGAACGAACTCCGCACACCCACAGAGAGGCCAATCGCACAATCTGTCCGGCCGCAGGACATCCTCTCGCTTGAGCACCATACTGAGCAACGCAAAAAGCCGCATCCCGTCCTGTCGACGGGGCAGCTTTTTGTCACTCAACGTTCAGGTGGAAGCACGGAATGAAGAGGTAATACCTAAAGAATCATTATTTTTGGATCGTCTACTCGTCAGTGCTTTGTCGACGTCCTCCTTCGTCACCCTCTTTGCGTCAGGGGGCAATTGCTTCCTCGATTGTTTGAACCAGTTTACCAGTCTATCGTTCAAGCCAACCCGCAGCTCATTTGAAAACAGATGATCCAGCTTAAGATAGTGCCTCTCCGCTTCACTGCGCCGTCCGGTTGCCGTATAAAGCTTCATCAGCGCCAGTCCGTCGTCTTCGTTATACGGATCCCCCTCCTGAATCCGTTCGTACATCTCGAGCGCTTCCTCCCGCATCCCGGCTTGTTCATAGAATCGGGCTAACGAACGAGCGTGCTGATACCATAGCTTCCTTAGTCTTTCGCGTTCGTCCTCCGCCCACCAATAATCGTACTCCTGGAAATAGTCCCCTTCATAAAGCTCAAGCAACTGCCGCAGTTTGGAGTGACTGTCATCCAAATGATCTCCGCTCACCTGCCGCAAACCATCTTCCCATTCGTCCATATCAATCCGAATGCGGCTTGTGTCAAGCAGATAGCCTTCTTGGATCGTCATATTGCGGATGGGAGCATCGATGCCCATTTGCTTCAAGCACTGTCTGATGTGATAAATCGATGTGTATAATTGACCCGCTGCCTGCTTCGCGTCAAGATCCGACCACAGCAGCTCCAGAAGCGTTTCCTTGAGGACGATATTGCCGCGATGGTGCAGCAAATACGCAAACAGAGCCTGTGTTTTTGCCGTCCGCCATTTCGGAATTTCCGGAGCCCCGCCGCTGTGTTGAAACCGGAGAGAGCGAAAACAGAGAATGCGGGAAGGCGCTGTTGGTTGAACATCTTCTTGTTTATGCAATCTTCTTTGCAGCAATCGTTGAATCGCTTTGTCCAAACGGTCTTGATGCAACGGCTTAAGCAAATAATCGACCGCATTCAATTCGAACGCTTTGACAGCATATTCGGTATATCCCGTTACAAACACAATATCGATTCCCGGACAAGTCTCCTGCGCCAACTCCACCGCATCGATTCCCGATAGTTCCGGCAAGTGAATATCGAGAAACACGACGTCCGGCTGAAGTTCCGGCATTAGCGCTATAGCCTCCCTCGCGTCCCGAAACGAACCGACAATCGAAATCCCGGAATATCCCGAGAGCATTCGCCGAATTTGATTTAGCACTAGCGGTTCGTCATCCACCAACATGATCTTCATCTATTTCACACTCCATGAAATGTATGCATTGTTTATCGGTTCCATTTTGACCGCTATACCATACTATCGGCATTTTGGCAATGGAAGATTAGAGCGTGTGAAAGTACACGCAGCTTGCAAAGATTTTGTAGAGTTCCTTTTGTTATGATCAAAGATGTCGAATAGACATGGATTTTAGCGAGATATCGGGATTGAGGTGCTTTGGCTCCCTATCGGATAGGAGATGAGAACGGAAGAGAGTCATCATTGTTTGATTGATTGATGGGAATGGAATTCGCACAGATTAATTGTATCAGGAGATGATGAAATGGTGTTTGACAGGAAAGGTAGGATGAACTGGAAGAAGCCGCTCAAGCTGCTGCTGGTCGGCGCCTTGACAATAGGTTTATGGCCTACCGTGCTGGCTCCGCAAACGGCCAAAGCGGCGGTGGCAGCAGGGCCGGGCGGGGTTACCACAAATCTTCACTTATGGCTCCGTGCCGATGCCGGCGTGACGGCGGCGAACGGTACAGTTTCAGAATGGAAAGATCAGAGCGGCAATAACCGTGATTTCTCTCAAACCGATGCTACCAAACAACCTGTTTATAGTGATGATAGCAACCGGCTTAATTTTAATAAGGCAGTAGCCTTTGACGGGGTGCAAGATTATTTATTAAATGCGAATGGTGTTCTGGGAAACAGCACCAACAATAATTTTAATATATTTTTAATGTCGGGTATAGGAAGCGGTTCGAACTCCATTTTTTGGGAGGAAACGTCCGGTGGAGGCAGGTTAAATGTGCATCTGCCTTATAGCGGAACTGTTTATTGGGATGCCGGGAGCCAATCTACCGAGCGAGTATATGCTTCTGCAGGAGCAGTAGTGGGCAATCCTTATATTTGGAACTTTAATTATGGAATCAATGGTTCCGGCGACGCAGGTCAATCCATTTATCGTGATGGGAATGCGCTTGTTTCTGTGCCCAGCCGAACGAATCCTTTAACAGGTATTAACCATAAAATGTCACTCGGCTCGCAATATGATAGCGTTGGAACTCCATTAAGTTTTTACAAAGGCCAAGTAGGCGAATTGCTTTTCTATTCAGGTCCGTTGACGGCTACCGACAGGCTTAAAATCAATTCCTATATGGCGATCAAATACGGAATATCGTTAAACAATCTCAATTATTTGAATTCGGATGCCAATCCAATTTGGAATGCAGATTCAACATATAATAGTAATATTGCAGGTATTGCCCGCGACGATGCGCAAGATTTGCATCAAAAGCAAAGCCGTTCGGCGAACGATGCATCGAAGATGACAATTGGCATTGGAGCACAGTTGTCAACGAAAAATGAGAGTATTTCAGAAACGCTTGCAGATAAACAGTCATTAATCTGGGGCGATAACGGAAAAGGTTTAATATTTAGTAAGCAGATTGGCACGACAGACAAAAACCGTGCAGAACGTGTATGGAAAGTCCAGAATACCGGGAATGTCGGCGAAGTGCTGATTGCGATTCCGAAGGATACGATTCCAGCAAATTCGACGTTGCTTGTCAACGATAACGACTCCGATTTCACGAGTGCCACAGAGCATCAATTAACAACAGTAAGCTTTGAGGGAAAAGATTATTTTACGACAAAAACAGCCTTGGCGGATGGCAAATTCTTCACCTTTGCTGCTCCAGTGCCAGTGCCGAATAGTGCAGCGGCAGCGGGCGGGAATACTATTATTCTTACGTTCGACAAAGAGGTAGCGGGGACAAATTTAACCGGGTTTATAATTACAATTGACGGTACACCATCAACATCGGTCATTAATGTTGACCCAACTGACGCTAAGAAAATGATTTTTACTTTACCGGCAGGAACGGATGTCACCCACAAAACAGTGAATGTGTCCTACAATGGCATAGGTAACTTAAAAGGTACGAACGGTGTGCCTGTGAATCAATTCTCAATGGATGTAAAAACAGGCACTTTAGTTAGTGCGGCGAACAACAGTGTCGACGCAAGCCCGCGTAATGTCACGGTAGGCGGTTCGATGACGCTAACGGCAGCGGGAGACCGGCAGTCGGAAACAGGAGCGGTGTACGGAGACGAGAGGTACATCCCGACAAGCTGGTCATCGACGGAAAGCGGCAAATCGGGAACGTTCAGCGCAAGCGGAGTCACCTATACCTCCACTTATACGCCTGCGACAGCAGGCAGTTACACGGTAACGGCTACTTTCACGAAGCAAACGTGGGATGGCAGCGCATGGACAGATACGACCACGACGGACATGAAGACGATCACCGTTACGGCCGCTCTTCCTACGATGGGAGGCAGTGTAGCGATCAGCGGTGAAGCCAAGGTCGGTCAAACGTTGACGGCAGATGTAACGGGGATTACATATACGCCGAGCACAACGGGCAACGTGCCGACTTACCAGTGGTATCGGAACGGAGTCGCCATCACAAATGCGACGGGTTCCAGCTACACGTTATCCGCAGACGATCTCGGCGCATCCATCACCGTAAAGGTCACCGCAGACGGTACGCATGCGACAGGCAGCGTAACGAGCGCGGCGACAGGTGCGGTTGCGGCAGCGGACGGAGCAGCGGCTCCAACCAATGTCATTTTGGACGCAAGTGCGCAGACGCTGTCGTGGAACAATGTATCGGGATATCCCAATGCTTCCGATTATGAGTATTCGCTGGACGGCGGGACAACATGGACGACAGCAACCGCCAATCCGCAGACGCTGACAAGCGTACCGAATCCTGTTTCCAATGCCCAAGTCCGCGTAAAAGGAGACTCCACCGCCGGTCGGGCTCCCGGTGCAGCCGGTACGGCCGCTCTTCCGACGATGGGGGGCAGCGTCGGGATCAGCGGAGTTGCCAAGGTTGGTCAAGCGTTGACGGCAGATGTAACGGGGATTACATATACGCCGAGCACGACGGGCAACGTATCGACTTACCAGTGGTATCGAAACGGAGTCGCTATCACAAATGCGACGGGTTCCAGCTACACGTTATCCGCAGACGATCTCGGTGCATCCATCACCGTAAAGGTCACCGCAGACGGTACGCATGCGACAGGCAGCGTGACGAGCGCGGCGACGGGTGCGGTAGCGGCAGCGGACGGAACGGCAGCCCCGGTAGCGCCTGTAGAAGCTGGCAAAACAGCAACAAGCATTACGTTGCAGGCAGTTACCGGTCAGGAATACAGCAAAGACGGCGGCGTAACGTGGCAGGACAGCCCGACGTTCAGCGGACTGACGCCGAACACCGACTATACGTTTGTAACCCGGGTGAAAGCGACAGCGACTCAGAACGCGTCTGCTGCCAGCGCGGGAACTACGATTCGTACTTCGGTTTCCTCGTCCGGCAATGCGGATTTAAGCAGTTTAACGCTGTCAAGCGGAACGTTAAGCCCGGCTTTTACGTCAGGCACGACAGATGGCTATACCGCAAGCGTGGCGAACAGCGTGAGCAGCATCACAGTGACGGCGACGGCACATGATTCCGATCATGCTGCGGTGACGGCGAGTGTATACAATAGTGCAGGCACATTGGTAAAAGGTCCGATTTCGTTGACGAGCGGCGTCGCTTCCGATTCGCTGCCGCTGAGCGTAGGCAGCAATACGATTAAGGTGGTTGTGACGGCGCAGGACGGAACGACGCAAACGTACACCGTGACGGTTTCACGCGCGTCGGATACGACCTCCTCCTCCGGCTCGCCTTCAACCGGAAGCGGTGGCAGCGGTGGCGGCGGCAGTCCCGGCAGTGCGTCAGACAGCTCGATTGGATTCCGCGTCATCGTGAACGGCAAGGAGTATGATCAAATCGCCACGGGCGCTATAACCAAAGAAGGCGGGAAAAGCGTGCTGGCAGCAACGGTGGATACGGCCAAACTAGCTGCGCAGCTTGAGCAAGAGGGCGACAAGCCGGTCGTCATCGTCCCTGTGGCGACGGTGAGTGCGGACAAAGTGACGGCGGTGTTGACCGGCGATGCAGTGAAAGCGATGGAGAACAAGCAAGCGGTATTGGAAGTGCAGACGGCTAACGGGAACTACAAGCTCCCTGCGGCGCAAATCGCGATCGACCGATTGGCGACGCAGCTTGGCGGACAAGTGAAGCTGTCGGATATCGTCGTCCATGTGGACATTGCCAAAAGCGATGCGGCGAAGGTTCAACTCGCGGCAAACATGGCGGAAAAAGGGAAGTTCAGCGTCGTCGTGCCGCCGGTCGATTTCACGGTAACCGCTTCTTACAACGGCAAAACGGTGGACGTAGACAAGTTCAACACGTACGTTCAGCGGGAAATTCCGCTGCCGGACGGCATCGACTTGAACAAAATCACAACCGCAACCGTGCTTGCGGCGGACGGAACGATTTATCATGTGCCGACCTACATTACCGTTCGCGGCGGGAAGTATTATGCGGTTGTAAGCAGCTTGACGAACAGCACGTACACCTTGATCTGGCACCCGATGACGTTTGCAGATGCAGCAGACCATTGGTCTAAAGACGCAGTGAACGACATGGCGTCGCGGCTGATCGTGAACGGAGTCGACAAGACGCATTACAATCCGAATGCGGCGATTACGCGCGCGGAGTTCGCAGCGATTATCGTTCGTGCGCTCGGTCTCCCCGAAAACGGGAAAAAATCGGCGTACAATGATGTGAAGTCCGGCGATTGGTACGTCGGCGCGGTGGCTAAAGCGCAGGAGTACGGCATCATTGAAGGATACGAGGACGGAACGTTCCGCCCGAGCAAAACGATCACCCGCGAAGAAGCGATGGCGATGATCGCACGGGCGATGAAGCTGACGGGACTTAACGCAAGCGTCAGCAGCGCGGACGCGGCATCCGTACTTGCCCCGTTTGCGGACGGCGCGGCAGTAGACGCATGGGCGAAACAAGCAGTCGCGGCTATAGTGAAGAACGGGCTGGTCAAAGGCTCCGACGCGGGACTGCTGCCGACGAGCGACATTACCCGGGCGGAGACGGCGGCCATCGTGCAACGGATGCTGAGGAAGGCCAATCTGATCGATAACCGAAATTCCAAGTAGAAGAGAAAGTGGCATGCAACGGGGCCGTCCGTCAGCGAATATAAAGCTGAAGGACGGCCCCTTTATTTGCTTGTTGAAATTGTGGCCGCATCCCGTTCTGTCGCCGGGAGCGGCTTTTTTGTCGATTTCAAGCCTCTTTGCAAACCATAAGGCAATTGCCGTCCGGGTCTTTGAACACGAACCAGTGGCCGTTCTCGATGGCCGTGACTAGCTCGACGCCCTGATCTTTGAAATATGCGTAGGCGCCTTCCAGATCGCGCGTCGGGAACATGACCGCCGGGGCTTGAAGCGTTGCGCTCTCCCACCTCGGCATCGTATCCAAAATAACGCCGGGACCCTCCACAGGCAGCGGACAAATATGCCCATGCAAAATGGGCGTATCGAGCGGAAAGCCGAAAAGCCGGCAGTACCAATCTCTCGCTTGCTCAATGTCGCGGACCGGAATAAAAGCTCCGGCCATTTTAGGCAAAAGCGGGCTGGTCATCGCAAATTCCTCCTAATTCAAATCTTTTACCGCATCCAAAACGGATTGCACATGATTTTTCACTCGAACTTTGCGCCACTCCCGGGCGATTCTGCCTTGCTCATCAATCAGGAATGTGGAGCGTTCGATTCCCATATACTCGCGCCCGTACAGCTTTTTGAGCGTCCATACCCCGAATAATTCGGCGACCCTGTGCCCCTCGTCGGACAAGAGCACAAACGGCAATTCGTACTTGGCGATGAATTTATCGTGCGCTTTAAGCGGGTCCGGGCTAATGCCGATGACCTCGGCTCCGAGCTCGGCGAAGTTGCCGTTAAAATCGCGGAAATCGCATGATTCCGTCGTACATGTCGGCGTATTGTCCTGCGGGTAAAAATAGATGACCAGCTTTTTGCCGCGGTAATCCCGCAAAGACACTTCTTTCCCGTTCGATCCGGGAAGGGTAAAATCCGGCGCCGCCGGTCTTGCCGATACTTGCGTCATGAATAGCCTTCTCCTTCTGCATTCCCTGAATTTGCTATATGACACATTATGCGATATTACCAGGGGTACGGCAACTTCATTTGTCAAAAAGCGAAACTTCAGGAACTCTATTGCGTATGAGAAAATATGGAAATTCCAATAGATACTATCATACTTTTGAAGGAGTGTGTGCAATGATCGTTCGTTTCAAACGTTTGACGATGGCAGCGGCACTTGGGTTAACGTTAGCGACACCGGCTTTTTCCGCTTCCACCGCTTTTGCCGACTCGCCTCCCGTGACGCGGGGACAGTTTATCAAGCAAATTACAGACGAGCTCAAGCTGGCCCCAGTCAATAAAAATTTAGGGCTCCCGGCCGATGTCGGCATCGACTCCCCATACGCGGATGCGGTGCGGATCATGCTGGAGCGCAAAACCATGTACGGTTACTCCGACGGGACGTTCCGGCTGGATCAGCCGATCAGCAAGGATGAGGCGTCTTTCGTAATCGGACGCTTTCTCGGAATCGCCGATCCGCTGGCAGGAACGAAACTGAAAGATCATTTTGGCCTGGATTTCGGCAAAGATACGGGAATTACGGCTGACACGGCGTCTGTACTGATCCGAAAATCGCTGGCAAACGACCCCGATGCGTCCGATTGGCTGACGAATGCGGGCAAATCGCAAACCGAGCTGAAAACGTTCCGCGCCGTTACCGATATGAACATGAACATCGCCTTCAAACCGGACCAAGGCATCGAATTGAGCAATATGAAAACGGCTTCCCATTCGCAAATGGAATTCAACGTCGACCAGGGCATGCACCAGACCGTCACGATGAAAACACCGGGCGCGGATTCCAAGGAAACAACGGTCACAACGGAAATATACACCGTCAAAGACGGCACTTTCGTCAAGATACCGAGCCCGCTTACGAACGAAGGCACCGTTTGGTACGATATGAGCAAACAAATGCCGTTTACATTCGACCAACTGCTGGCTCTGCAAAAAAGCAATATGGACTTGAGCAAAACGTTCGTGACACCTTATTTCTTCAGCCGGGATCTCGGCACCGTGGAAGCTGGCGGCAAGAAGCTGCACAAAGTGGAGGTTAACGGGAAATTAACGAACGCAGCGGACATCATTAAAGCGCTGGGCGCCATGGGCAGCATGAACAGCAGCCAAAGCATGTTGAAAGATATGGCCGACTCTATGGAATTGTCGCAAATGAGCGTCTCGATCTCGGCCGTCATGACGTTCGAAGAGCAAACCAAGCTTCCGGTAAGCATGGCCGGCGACTACTCGGTCGCATATGGCGATGGAGCGGCAATACCGGTCGATCACATGGACATGTCCCTGAACATGACGTTCAAAGATATCAATCAGGCTATCGATATCAAACTCCCGGCAGAAGCGAAAGCAGCGAAGCCGTTCTCTCTGCCCGGCGCACCCGCAGGAAACAATTAAACGCGGAACCGTGGAAACAGAAGCCGACGGCACGCCAAAAGAGACGCCCTCCACGGGCGTCTCTCGCATTGTCGGGGAAATAGTGCCATTCGCTTAGGGCAACCGGGGCTAAGCCGGATTGCCGAGATAATGGCGCCAATCGTTCAGGGTAACTGGGGTTAGGCGTTTTTCGGGAAAATGGCGGCTCTCGACCGGAACAACCGGGGGTTGGGCGCTTTGTCGAGAAAATAGCCGCACCTTGGCCGGGGCACCCGGGGTTAAGCGGCTTATCGGGAAAATAGCGGCACTCGCCCCGGAGCACCTGGGGTAGGCGGCTTGCCGGCCCGAAAACCTGCAAAAGTGCAGGCTTTTTCAAGGGAAACGGTTCTTTTTGGGAAAAAGCCTGCGATTGTGCAGGAATTCCTGCGCAGATTGGCCCCTAGCCCCAGATTTAGCGAAAAAAACTGCAGATTTGCAGGAATTTTTCGAATCCGGAGCATCAACGAGCAAAAAGATGTACTTTTGCAGTTTTTTGGGCAGGTTTTCCGTGCGGGGCCGCTGGAATTTGACCGCCGCCATGCCTCGGTGGCACAACGCTCGCCCAGGATTCGCGCGCGCTGCCAATGCCGCACCGCACTAGCTCTGGCAAGCGGATTTCAATCTGTGCGCCGCCAGAGCCGACAGACGCGTTCCCTCACCGTCTCAAAGGCGCCCCCTGAGGGCGTCTTTTTGGGACTGGCCGAGCGCTAACCGATCACTCGCTGGTTTCTCAAAAGAGCCAGCAGTTGGTTGAAATCTCTTTGCAAAGCGGCGACGTCGGAAGCCGTGGAGTCCGGCATCGCTTTTGGCGTGAATCCGATGTTGCCGATCATCGTCCGTTTAGCCGCGTACGGCGCCGACTTGGGTTCGTCGATCGTGAACGTGCTTGCGCTAATATTCCGCAAAATATTGTTGCTGAATACCATATAATGCTCGGTCTCTTTCACGTAGCCGCCGAAGCCGGTCAGCTCGATGCCATGCTCGCAGTCCGAAATGATATTGCCGTCCATCACAAAATATTTGGGCTTGGACATGCTTACGGCTTGCCGGCACAGCGAGAAAACGTTGCCGTTCAGCGCCAGGGCCAAATCGTCGATGCCCAGGAAGCCCGTTTCAAAGCCGCTGATCGTGTTGCCGGATATCGCATAGCGGGCCGGGCTCAAGCCCCCTCCCGCTTCAATGCAAATCCCGGTTCCCAGCTTCATCGAATTAAACAGCGAGTTGTTGCTGATCGTAATATCCGCAGAGCCCGAGATCAGATTGATGACTTTATTCGTGCTGTCCGGAGTATCGTAACCGCACTCTCTGAATGTGTTGCCGGTAATCGTAATCGATGAGGAGGAGTCTTCGACGTGGATCGCTTCCCGCTGAATGCGGAAGAACGAGTTGTTCGCTACGACGACGTTGCATCCGTAAGCGATGCCGACGGCGAAGCCTTTTTGCGTGGAGGCGGAGCTTGTCTTTTTAAAAATGTTGTTGGAAATAATGATATCCGGAAACAAGGTGAGCTCGGCATCGGCATCTTCTGTTTTTTTGATGTTCAGTTCGATGTAATCTCCGCCACCGTTGCGGAACGTGCAGCCCGTCACCAGCAGTCCTCTGCCCCGGGCAAACTGGTCGAGCAGCACGCTGTACGATGTCTGGGCGTCGAAGGTGCAGTTCGTAATGGAAATGTCTTCAACCGAGACGTTGTCCTCTTTGGCCAGGTTGTTGTTGATGTTGATCCCTTTTTGCCCTTTTACGAAAAGTACGCTGTCGATGCGGATGTTGGCCGCTGTGGAATTTTCTCCTTGCGAGAGATGAATTCCCGTCTTTCTGATGCCGGCCGACGACAAATCCAGCGTTAAGTTCTCGATAGCGGTGAAACTCGCCGAAATATCCACGAGCACCCGCAGCGATTCGCCGGCCGAGATCACCGTCTTGTTGCCCAGTCCGCGCAGCCGGACGTTCGGCTGCCTCAAGTTCAGCGTCTCGGCAAGCACATATGACGCATCCGCGATCACTTCTCCGCCTCCGGCATCTCCGGCCGCATTCACCGCGTCCTGAAGCGACGGGTATTCCGAGGCATAAAACGTATTGACTGGCCCGGCGGCTTTCGTCACCGCAGGTACAAAAGCACCGCCCGCCAGCACCGCAGCGCCTATCGCGCCCAGCGAGGCTAACGCTTTTCTTCTTGTCATCGTCATTTTCCGGTCATCTCCCATGACATTCCTCCTTGTAAATTTCACGCCGCAGCAATCCTTGCGGGTGCTTGTCCTACGTTTCATTATATATTTAGATACATTTTGTATCAAGAAAAACCGCAAAAAAAGCCCTCCGTTCGTAAAGCACGAATGAAGGGCCTCTGTGGTCGACGGACCGCCGTTATGCAGCACAACACCGCGCGCCAGAGAGCTGCGGGCGGTGCGAATTGCGGATCAAGAACCTGCGCCGCGGTAACGTTTGACGCCTATATTCCAGATCGTGAATCCTATGAAGCTGAATACGATGCCGACCACGGGTGTCAGCAGCGCGAACCATTTCCAATTTGCCGGGTCCAAAAAGTAAGCCGCCGGATAAAAGCCCACGAATGCGAAGGGCAAAATCCACGTCAAAATGCTGCGGAGCAGCTTATTGTATATGGTTGCCGGATATCGGCCATAATTTTGAATGTTCCAGATCAACGGCAAAATGCCTGTCGGAGCATCCGAGAAAAAGGAGAGCGAGGTCAGGGATATATAGATTCCCGCATAGATCAGCACCGACCCGATGACAAGAACGATGAAAATGAGCGGATCGTGCCAATGGAACGGAAGACCCAGTTTGACCCAGGAGTACACCATCACGCCGGCGCCGGCCAAGGCGCTGAACAGCGAGGCGGGATCGAGATTTTCCAGCATCAGCTGCCACAGATTATAAGCCGGCCGGGTCAGAATGCGGTCCATTTCTCCTTTGACGATGTACCGCTCGCTGAATCCCCACAAGTTGAAGAAAGTGATAAACAAGCCGTAGGGGATCATAAAATAACCGTAGATGAACAAAATCTGCTCCTGGTTCCAGCCGCCCATGGACGCAGTTTGCAAAAACACAACGAGAATGAAAAACAAGTTAAGGCCGTTAAACAATAAATCCGAAAGCACTTCGATCCAAAAATCGGAGCGGTAAGTGAGCCGGGTTTTCATGTAATTTTTCAAATAATCGGCGATCAGGGATACGTAGAACATGCCGCTCAACCCCCTTGCACGAACAAGCGCGTTCTGGATTTGACCCAAATCATGTAAATCGGGATGATCAGCACGAGGAACCAAATCGCCTGCACGCCCAGCATTGCGTAAACATCCGAGCCTGTAATCTTACCGGTAAATACGGCGCTCGGCAAGTACGTAATAGCTTGAAAAGGAAGCCATTGCAGAACCGTTTCCGACCAGCCCGGGAAAAAGGACACCGGAATGATCAAACCGGAGAAGAGATCGACGGCAACGCGCTTCATGCGCATGAGCCCTTCGTTGTTTTCCAGGAAAAAAGCGCACAAGCCGGTAATGATGTTAATCTGCGTGTTGATCAGGAAGCTGAAAAACAGCATGATCAAATAAATCAGCCAGAGATCCGGCCGTGTCGGCAATTCTACCGGCAGCAGCAGCGATATGACAACCATGCCGGGAGTCGTAAACAGCAGCAGGCGGAAAACCCCTTCGCCCAAGCCTTGCATCATTTTGACCGTTACATAATTGTAAGGCCGTATGAACTGGATAGCTACGCTGCCGTCCCGGATTTCCGTGGCGATCTCGCGGTCCAGGTTGTTGAAATAAAATGCCCGTCCCATCCAAGAGATAGCGACGTACGTCGTCATCTGTCCTAAAGTCATCCCGCTAATTGTCGCCTGCGCGCCATAGATGGCTTTATAGACAAAATAGTAAGACCCGATGTTAAGGGCATAAATTAATATGCCGCTGTAATAATTAACGCGGTAAGCGAGCATCATGAGGAAACGCATGCGGATAATTTCCATATAAGCGCTAAGCATGAATAACTTCTCCTTCTGCCTGCTGCGCTTCCGGTTCCTTTTTGGCCTCCGCCGATCCCGATTTGTAAATTTCGCGGACGATATCGTCCGTATTCGTTTCGACGATTTTAATATCTTCGATTTGCAGGACGCCGACGACGCGGCTCAGCACCTCCGAGACATTGGCCCGGTCCTGCGGAATAAACACCTTGGCCGACAGCTCATTTTCGACCTGCCAGGCAACGTCGAGGCCTTGCGTCAGCTCCTGAAGCCGCTGCAGCGTCACCGGATGGACGAATTGCAGAACGACTTCCTTGCCTTTGCCCCATTTGGCTTTGAGCTCATCCAGGCCGCCGTCGTAAATGATGTTGCCGTCATCCAGCATAATGACCCGCGAGCACAGCGCTTCGATATCCTGCAAATCGTGCGTCGTTAGCAGAATCGTAGTCTCATACCGCTGGTTGAGCGATTTGAGAAATTCGCGGATCTCGGTTTTCACGACGATGTCCAGACCGATTGTCGGTTCATCCAGAAACAGAATCGCCGGATTGTGAATCAAGGAAGCCGCAAGCTCGCAGCGCATCCGCTGGCCGAGGCTCAGCTTGCGCACGGGCCGCGACAGCAGCTCGGACAACTGCAGGCGCTCCACGAGCTCGTCGAGCCGCTTTTTGTAATCGGCTTCCGAGACGCGGTACACTTTTTTCAGCAGCTGAAACGATTCCACGACGCCGATGTCCCACCACAGCTGGCTGCGCTGGCCAAACACCACGCCGATGCCCGATACGAACTTCTCGCGCTCCTTGTGCGGAACGAAGCCGTTGACCTTGATATGCCCCGAGGTCGGGACGAGAATGCCGGTGAGCATTTTGATCGTCGTCGATTTGCCGGCGCCGTTTTCGCCGATATAGCCGCATATTTCCCCTTTGGGGATTTGGAAGCTGATGTCCTTAACGGCTGTGACATGTTTGTATTCCCTTTTGAACAGATCCTGGAAAGCGCCTTTCAGCCCTCCGCGGCTCTGCTGTACTTGAAATTCTTTGCGAAGCTGATGAACGTCAATCGCCAACATGACTTAACCTCCCTGTCTTCGTAGACTCGGCAACAATTTATTCCATTATTCGCCAGAACTTGCTATCGAAGTTTTGCAACAACTATAATAATGAGCATAAGTGGCTCATTTGAGCAACACTTCCATGATACATGAATTCTGTAAATAAAAAAAGTACAGATGATTAACAATCCCTGTGCGAAAGGAGCTGCGATTCTTTGAAAATAGTGAAGCGGACTTTGCTCCTGATCGGTTTGCTGCTTATGGTGGTTATCGGTTATTACGGATATTCTTTTTATAATTTCGCCAATAACATATCAAATAAATCAGCGGATCCCCAAGGCGGCGGCGGGCCGTTGTCGGCCAAGTCGTTCAAGGGGCAAAGCGATAAGTATACGCCTCCCAAATGGGAAGGCCAGCAGCGCGTGAACATTCTTCTGCTCGGCGGCGATTCCCGCGGAATGAAGCAAAACGAACTTCCCCGTTCGGACAGCATCATGCTCGCATCCATCGACCCGGTTACCAAAAAAGCGTACCTTTTCTCCATACTAAGGGATACATATGTGAAAATACCCGGCAGCGGCGACGACCGGATCAATACGGCCATTACGACCGGCGGACCGAATCTGGCGATGAAAACCGTCAGCGATCTGCTCGGCATTCCTGTGCAGTACTATGTGTATACGGATTTCAAAGGCTTCATCGCGCTCATCGACGCTGTCGGCGGCATCGACCTTGAGGTCGAGAAAGATATGAAATATTCCGACTCCGAAGACGACCATGTATACGACATTAATTTGAAAAAGGGCATGCAGCACCTCGACGGCAATACGGCACTCCAGTACGTCCGCTTCCGGCACGACGCCCTGTCGGATTTCTCGCGTACGGAACGGCAGCGCAAATTTTTGATGGCCGTGGCGCAAAAGCTGCAGTCGACAAGCTCGCTCATCAAGCTTCCGCACATCCTGAATTCCATCGATCCATACATCGATACGAATATAAGCGTATCCGACATGCTCAAGCTGGGCTCCCTCGGGTTCGAAGCGAAAGCCGACGGCGTCGTCAGCTCCCAGCTTCCGCCATCCGATCTGCTCGTAGAAAAAACGGTGCGCGGCGCCGCCGTCATCGCGGCGGACAAAAACAAACTGCAAACTTATGTGAAAAACTTGTTCGCAGGCACGGCGGAAGCCGATGAAGGGCCGACGAAGCCGTCGCCCTCTCCTTCGCCCAAATCGCCGGCAAAAACGGCGAAGCAATAGGCCGAGCCTGCGGACATCCTTCACTTGCCGCAGGGTGCTGCCGTTCTCCACAACCGTGCAATGCCCCGCCCGGCATCGTCAATCTTGCCCGCCTCTGCCCGGAGAATGCCTGTCGGCTTCCACCCGGACAGAGGCTTTTTGCAGGCACCGCCTGCGATCAAATATAGCAAAGGAATGATTCTATTTATGATGGAACGCAAAAGATCCGAGCAGCTCTACCAGGAAGCGCTGCAGCATATCGTGGGAGGCGTCAACAGTCCCTCCCGCTCGTTCAAAGCCGTAGGCGGCGGCGCGCCCGTCTTCATGAAGCGCGCACAGGGCGCTTACTTCTGGGACGAAGACGGCAACCGCTACATCGATTACCTCGCCGCCTACGGCCCGATCATTACCGGTCACGCGCATCCGCACGTGACCGAGGCGATCTGCGAAGCCGCGCGCAGCGGCACGCTGTACGGCACCCCGACCGAACTCGAGATCGAGTTCGCCAAAATGCTGAAGTCGGCGATTCCGTCGCTCGACAAGGTCAGGTTCGTCAACTCCGGCACGGAAGCCGTGATGACGACGATTCGCGTGGCGCGCGCCTACACGGGGCGCACGAAGATCATCAAGTTCGCCGGGTGCTACCACGGCCACTCGGATCTCGTGCTCGTGGCGGCCGGCTCCGGGCCCTCCACGCTCGGCACGCCGGATTCCGCCGGCGTGCCGGCAAGCATCGCGCAAGAGGTCGTCACCGTGCCGTTCAACGACATTCCGGCGCTGGAGGACGCGCTTGCGCGTTGGGGCGAGGACGTGGCCGCCGTCATGGTCGAGCCCATCGTCGGCAACTTCGGCATGGTCATGCCCCATGCCGGCTACCTCGAGCGGCTCTGCGCAGCCGCTCGCAAACATGGCGCCCTCGTCATCTACGACGAGGTGATCACGGCGTTCCGCTTCCATTACGGAGCGGCACAGACTTACCCCGGCCTCCCGCTTGCGGAGGAGGCCGGTCCCGAAACGGCGGCGGCGCGCTACGCCGCCGTGGAGCCGGACCTGACGGCCCTGGGCAAAGTGATCGGCGGGGGACTGCCGATCGGCGCCTACGGGGGCCGCAAAGAAGTGATGGAGCAGGTCGCTCCGCTCGGACCTGCTTACCAGGCCGGCACGATGGCGGGCAATCCCGCCTCCATCAGCGCCGGCATCGCCTGCCTGCAAGTGCTGCGGCAGGCGGACGTCTACCCCAGGCTCGAGCGGCTGGGCGCTTCTCTCGCCGACGGCATCGCCTCGGCAGCGGCCCGTCACGGCATCGCCTTGACGGTCAACCGCATCGGCGGCGCCTTCTCGACCCACTTCTGCGATCATCCGGTCACCAATTACGACGAAGCGAAGGATACCGACGGCGAGCGGTTCGGACAGTTTTTCCGCCTGATGCTGGAGCAGGGCATCAACCTGGCTCCGTCCAAATACGAAGCGTGGTTTTTGACCGTTGCGCACACGGAAGACGACATCGTCCAAACGCTGGAAGCCGCGGATCGAGCCTTCAAAACGATGGCTCTCACGCGCTAACCGATTTCCCTAGAAACGAACTATGAATCGTCTCCGATTCTAGTTCGTTCGTTTTTTTCATGCAAATTTCTGGTTATATATCTGGTTTTATTCACCAATATGCACAAAAGGCAGCGCTTACATTTCGCTTTTCTTATGCCGACTATTGTCTGATGCACTTTTTCATGCTATTCTAAAGTTACTTTTACCCTTTTCGCGGAACGTCTTGTTTTCACCGTGTTTTCCAAGAAAGTTAGGGCGCGTTTTACAAGTTTCGGCAAGCTTTTTGTGCACTGCGCCTTACTATCGCTTAGTCCTTAATGAACTGCATTTTATAGGGGAAGTTCTTTTCGGAACTGGCACGTTATTCAACAAATTTGCATTTTTATGCAGCTGCTTGCATATTTCGGATTTTGTCCGTTTTTTGGAAATTTCGGGGATTGTGCAAAGATTGCGGGGCTTGGCAGTGCAGGAATGCAAGAGCGCAAACGCAAGAGGAGTTTAATTTTGTATTGGAGGTGACGGTCAGGCGACTGACCTAGTGCAATGAATGAGTTGATGCTTAATGAAGGCCGTTTTCAGAACCTGCTAGGAATGGAACACGATAGCTGCGGTATTATTTGTATTATCGAAAAGAACGGCCATCCTTCCCGTGACAATATTCAAAAAACGATCGATGCCCTCGTAAAAATGGAACATCGTTCGGGTTTTATTAACGGCGAAGGCGACGGCTGCGGAATTTTGACTGACATTCCCCGTGCGCTTTGGGAAAAGAAATTAACGGATGCAGGCTTGGACGGCAAGTTGGCCTATGACAACCGTTTTTCAGTTGCTCATATTTTTGTTCCGCGCAAGCTTGATCTCACCGTCGCCGACATGCAGAACGGGATTCGCGAGCTTTTCCGCCAACATAATGTTTCCATTATATTGGAGCAGGAAAACCAAGTGGATAGCAGCGTTCTTGGCCCGAACGGTTTGAATGACGAGCCTACTTTCTGGCAAATCGCCGCTCTTTGCGACCAGGAAGGCGTGAACGTAGCCGATCACCTGTTCGAACTCCACATTGCCATTGAAAACCGCTATACGGTTCATGTGGCTACGCTCAGCAACGTGACAGCCGCCTACAAAGTGATGGGCGCCGCCAGCATTTTGCCTAAATATTTTAACGACACCTGCGATCCTCTTTTCACTGCCCAAGTCACCATCGGCCACAACCGTTACTCGACGAATACGCAATCCAGTTTCTTCCGCGTTCAGCCGTTCTCCCTGCTCGGCCACAACGGAGAGATCAATACGATCAAAAAAATGCGCCTCGAAGCCGATATGGTCGGCGTGCCGCTCGTTGACGGCGGTTCCGACTCCCAGGACATGAACCGGACGATTGAAACATTCATTCACCGTTTCGGAATCAGCCTGTTCGAAGCGATGGAAATGGTATTCCCTCCGATTATTAACGAAATGAAGCAGTTCCGTCCGGAGCTGCAGGACTTATACGTTTATTTCCGTCAAGTTTGGGGCCATTTCGCCCAAGGTCCGGCGGGTATCGTTTCCCGTTACGGCAACGAATGTATTTTCAGCGTCGATGCTCTCGGTCTCCGTCCGGTATGGATGGTGGAAAGCGAAACTTCGCTCTACTTCTCCTCTGAGCAAGGCATCATCACGGTTGGCGACATGGTTGCCGATCCGAAGCCGATCGCTCCGGGCGAAAAAGTCGGCGTTGTGCTCACTCCCGGCGAGCATGTGCAGGTCATTCCTTACCACGAAGTGCAAAGCATCGTTCTTGAGCGCGCAAGCAAACGCCTGAACTTTGGCGGACTCCGCAAGTACCTGAACCCTGCCAAATCAGACGCGGAAGCCGCTCTGAACGACAATCTGGCGGCTACGGACCAATTGTACAGCGCATTTGGCTGGGACCGCGAAGGCATTCAGCACATCGAGACGATGTCCGAAACCGGCGCAGAGCCGATTCGTTCCCTCGGTCACGACTCTCCGCACGCGGCTATCAGCTGGGAGCGTCAAAACGTGCCTGATTTCATTAAAGAAAGCGTAGCTGTCGTAACGAACCCTGCGATCGACCGCGACCGTGAAATGGAACATTTCTCGACTCGTGTCATCGTCGGATGCCGTCCATCCGTATACGGCCAAGTCGATTCACAGCTTCGCCTTGAACTCTTGTCTCCCCTCGTGCTGGAAGGCACGAACGGCGTAGACAGCGAAGAGCATCTGTCTCAGCCTTCTTTCGAGCAATTGCTGGCCCTGTTCCGTACGGTAGGCGAAAGTTCCGTTGCCGTTCTGTCGACGACGTTCGCCCGCGGCACATCGCTGCGCGACGGTTTGGACCAAATCGCTTCCAGCGCGCTTGAAGCGGCCCGCAGCGGCGCTTCCCTAATCGTGCTCGACGACGCGGCAGCTCATCAAAACGACCGTTTGTGGCTCGACCCGCATCTGGCCGTATCCAAAATCGATATCGCCCTGCGTGCGGAAAAATTGGCGTTCGGCGACAACCTGCGCCGTCACGTTACCATCGTCCTGCGTTCGGCAGCGATCCGCAACCTGCACGATATCGCCGTAGCTTGCGGCCTTGGCGCCGACGTTATCTCGCCTTACCTGCTGTTCGCGACAGCCTCCGACAAAGACGGCGACGCGGCAGCGGCGCGCAAAGTGTACGCTGCGCTTAGCAAAGGTCTGGAGAAAGTGATTTCGACGATCGGTACGCACGAGCTTCGCGGTTACACGCGTTTCTTCTCCTCGATCGGCTTCCAACCGGAAGTGGCCGAGGTGCTGGATATCGTGAACTACTTGGGCAGCGAGAAAGCCGGAACAGGCTTTGCCCAACTGGAAGCAGACGCGGAATCCCGCTATGCGGATTTCACCAATCCGAAAGCGAAAGCCGCGAAAAACTTCCGCTTCTTCCAGCGCATGTGGAAAGCGTTAGGCGATACCGCATCGGGAACCGCTCCTTACAGCGACTACCGCGACAAGCTGCGTGAAGAAGAAAAGAAAAACGCAATTTCGATCCGTCACGTGATGGATTTCAACTACGACAAAGCTTTAAGCGAAGGCCGCAAGGCGCTTGATCCGTCCGAAGTCGACATTTCGATCGGCGGTCATTCCCTGCCGATGCTGATCGCTTCCATGTCGTTCGGTTCGCAGAACGAAACAGCTTTCCGCGCTTACGCCGAAGCCGGCGAACGCCTGAACATGGTTACCATGAACGGCGAGGGCGGAGAGATTAAAGACATGCTCGGACGCTACAAAAAAACCCGCGGCGCGCAGGTCGCATCCGGACGTTTCGGTATTAACGTCGAACTCGCGAACGCCGTCGCTTTCCTTGAAATCAAAATCGGCCAAGGCGCAAAACCGGGCGAAGGCGGTCACCTGCCGGGCTCCAAAGTTACGGCCAAAATCGCCGCAGCACGTAACGCGACAATCGGTTCGGACCTGATCTCTCCTTCGAACAACCATGATATTTATTCGATCGAGGATTTGGCGCAAATCATTTCCGAGTTGAAAGAAGCAAGCGGCCGCAAAGCGAAAATTATCGTAAAAATCCCTGTCGTTCCGGGCGTTGGCACCATCGCAGTCGGCGTAGCCAAAGCAGGCGCGAATGTCATTACACTGTCCGGCTTTGACGGCGGTACGGGCGCGGCTCGTATCCACTCCCTGACTCACGTTGGTCTGCCTACCGAGATCGGCACCAAGCTTGCTCACGTCGCTCTGATCGAAGCCGGCCTTCGCCACCGCGTTGAGCTGTGGTCCGACGGCGGTCTGAAATCCGGCGCAGACGTTGTCAAAATGGTGATGCTCGGCGCGAACCGCTGCGGATTCGGCAGCATCTCGATGCAAGCTATCGGCTGTACGACTTGCCGCGGCTGTCATCTGGATACTTGCCACGTAGGTATCGCAACGCAAATCGACTCTATGGAAGAAGCCGAAGAAAAAGGTCTTCGCCGCTTCGTTCCTCGTCAATACGATCTGGCTGTAGACAGCCTTGTCCGCTTGTATGGCGGCATGGGCGAAGAAGTCCGTGAAATCGTAGCAGCGCTCGGTTTCAAAAGCTTGCAGGATCTTGTCGGACGTTCCGACCTGCTGGAGCAAGTGATCCATCAGGAGCGCATCGACCTGTCCGACCTGCTTCGTCCGGCTCCGCTGCAGTTCGTCTCGGCGGCAGAGCTCGCTTTGGAAGAAGCGGCCGTATCTTCGGATATCCGCATCGCAGCCGGCGCGGAAGGCCAGGAGTTCTTCCCGGATTCCTTATCGCTTGACGCTCCGATCGTGCGCAACTGGACCAAAGTGGACGCGGAATCCCGTATTCTCGGAAGCCGCTACTCCAGCCATCGCGTAAGAGACCGTTTCGACGGCAGCTACGATCAGCTTCCTTCGATCGCGCTCAACCTGGTTGACGGTTCCGTTCCCGGCAACGGTCTGGCCGCATTCAACGCCCGCGGCGTAGATATTACCGTTCACGGCGGCGCTGAGGACGGCGTAGGTAAAATGGCGCTTGGCGGTAAAGTAGCGATCCTCAAATCGCTTAGCAAAGATAAAACGTACATTAACGGCAGCGTCGGCAAATCGTTCGGCTACGGCGCGCAAAAAGGCTTGTTCCTGATCCAAGGCGGCGCTGATACTCGCGCCTGCATCCGCTTCTCCGGAGCAGACGTCGTATTCGGCGGGGAAATCACGACTCCGCTGCAGGATGAGCTGGGCGGACTTGCGGCACGCGCGAACCTCAAAGGCTTCGCTTTCGAATACATGACCAACGGCCGCGCCGTCGTTATGGGCGACCCGGGTCCATGGATTTGCGCAGGTATGACAGGCGGCGTGATTTACCAACGTCTCGTCCCTGAAATGGGCCTTGATCAAAAAGCAATCGAACGCCGTATCGCCAAAGGCGCGAAAGTCAAAATCGAAAGCGTCGGCGTACAAAGCAAAAAAGATCTCGCCGAGCTGTTGACAGCTTACCGCGACGAGCTCGCTGCTTCCGGCCAAGCCGAAGCCGCAGCAAAAATCGACGGTCTGCTGAACAACCTCGAAGCAAACTTCATCCGCATCTCGCCGGTTGGCATGCAAGCCGACCAGTCCGTGGCAACGGAGTAATCTTTACAAATCCTACCCTCTACTTGACCCATCGTCGAGTAGAGGGTTTTTGGTTTGTCGCCTCCTCTATCTGAGAGGCAGGCACTCCGGGCGCGGTGTCGCGCTGCGCTGCATGATGGCGGTCGGTCGACCCCACGCGCTGAAAATAGGGGCACAAGGCGGCTTGGCAGGAAGCGAAGCAGCATGCCGGCCCACAAAACCTGTGAAAACCCCCATGACGCCGTAGACGTCACCCCACAGAACGAAAATAATCAGGTCTACTAGGCTGCCCGAGCAAGTCGCGACACCCTGTGAGGGCTAGGGTGTGGCTAATTTGGGGGACCAGCCACTTTTTCTGGGCGCGCCTCCCCCGGTTTAGGTCGTGGAACTCCACGACTGGGCAAAAATCAGCTTGTTAAGGAAAAAACCTGCGAAAGTGCAGGAATTTTCGTTGAAAGTGAACCTGAGCCTATGTTCGCGGCGAAAAGCCTGCACTTTTGCAGGAATTGCTCGTGGACAGCGATCAAGGACGCAAATTCATGTATTTTTGCAGGTTTTCTTCGTGCAGTCGGGCGGATTATGGTTATCTTCTCTAACGTGGGGGTTATCAACAGCCTGGAAAGTGAAGGAATTTCGTGCAACCAGGCAGATGGTGCAATCGGCTCTATCGTGTGGGTTTCTGGGCAGAGGTTCTTTCGCGAATCATGAGCCCGGCCCCATTTGTAGAGTAAAGGGCAGGGTAGCCTGCCCCTCCTCATCAAACCGTACGTGAAGTTTTCCCTCATACGGCTTTCCTTCATTCTTCTTCCTTCAGCATTACGTACTTTCCTTTAAGTGGCTAGTTTCTTGAGTCCGCTTAATTGGGCCACCATCGCAGCTCCCCCGGACTGGCTATGCTTCTTGCGACGATTGTGTTTCTTGTTCCAGAACAGCATCAGTCTTTTCCGGATATACCAATCGATCTTGTTGAGGAACTTTGTTGCGAATGTGTCTATCGAGTGATAGTTCTTCCATCCTTGTATCTTTGGATTTAGTTCCTCTATCATTCGGTTCATGGTCCAGAACAGCTTATTGCGCGGCCCGGTTACTTCTTTCACCTTCTCGCGCATTTTCTTCATTGCTTTCTTTGAGGGATAGCTTCGAAGGATGTGCCGCTCCTGACCGCCTTTATTCCTCTTTGGTATTTTCCGGTGATGCATGCCCAGGAAATCGAACCCTTCTTTGTCATCCCATAGGTTGACGAGCTTTGATTTCGTCGTGTTGATCTGGAGTTCCAATTTCCCAAACACGGCTTTGAGGACATCAATTGCTCTCATCGCCTGCTCCTTGGTCTTGCACAGGATCACGAGATCATCGGCGTAACGTACCCGTGTTCCCTCTTCCGCAAACTTTTTCTGCCAAATGGTATCCAGGTAGTTGAGGTAGATATTTGACAATAACGGCGAGATAACTCCGCCTTGCGGGCTTCCGAGTTCCGTTTCATAAAACTGATCATCTTTTATGAATCCGGCTTTCAACCAGTTTCGAATTAGCTTCAGAACGCGTCTGTCACTGATCCGCTGCTCTACGAGCTTCATCAGCTTGTTGTGGTTGATGTTATCGAAGTAGCCCGTTATGTCAATGTCCACTACCCAGTATATCCCCTTCTTTACCGCGCGGCGGATGTGCCGAATCGCTTGGTGCTGACTTCTTCCCGGTCTGAATCCGTAGGAACAGTCTTGGAAATCTGCCTCAAAGATCGGTTCTATGACCATCTTCGTTGCCATCTGCACCACGCGATCACGGATGGCGGGTATGCCAAGTGGCCGATATGTTCCGTCTCCCTTGGGAATTTCCTTCCGTCTTGCAGGCATCGGGCGGTATTCATTATGGAGCAGGGCTTGGGCAATTTCGAGCACGAACCGTCCTTCTCCATATTCCTCCATGATGTATCTGATGGTCATTCCATCGACTCCCCCGCTGCCGCCGTTTGCTTTTACTCGTTTCCATGCTTCCCATAGCATGTCGGGCCTGTGCACTTTGTCGTATAGCGCGTGAAACCGCCTCTTTCGGTTTTCCTTGGCTGCAAGGTATAGCGTCTGATGGAGTTGTTGAGCTTTTGCTTTGGTGTTGTTAGCCTTTGGGGCATTCACTACTCGTACCTCCTTAAGATCGCTTGAATAAAGCAGGGATCCTTTCCTCCGCAAGGTTGTGTTGTCCTTGCCTCATCAGTACTACGATCCCCTCCGTCTCCCTCCCTACAGCTCGCCATTTCACCTTTCGGGTTTATAGGTCTGCTGGCTACGAAAAAAAAATTATTATTTATTTTTTTTTTTCGTGCAGGGTAGGGTCTCCCTAGTTCCAGACACCACTTTCTCAGCATGCCGATCCCCATACACCGGAGAGTTCTTCCGCGCTGCATGTCCAAGGGCTTCACGCGTTCCGTGGCCTTCGCCCAGATAAACGGGGCTCGGCTCTCTCTTGTCCCTTTCGGGGTATTTTGACGATGCGGCAGGATTCACTTGATGTTACGGCCTGCTGATTGGCTCGCCCTTCCGAAGAAGGTACTTTGTCACAGGGCTTCAACCTTAGGATCTCTCCACCAGTTGCCTGTCAGCTACGAGGCGACTTGGCTCTTACCTCGGCCGGACTTGCACCGGCTAGTTGTGCCTAGCTTTGCTAGGCGCGCTTTATCGGAAATTTCTGTATAATTACAGAATTTCTGCACGAACCGGCGTTGCGATTAGAGCGAGACTGGTCTCTCGAAAGCCTAAGACTGGGAAGTGCTCACGGAGAATAAAACTTGCGGCAGTTCGGCAATTTATAAAAGCACTCAAATTCCACTTGCCAAAGGAGTAAATCGCTATGAGCCAATCAAAACGCCGTGAAGAAGCCGCATGGAAATCACGCAAACAAACCCAGAACCCACACGGCAAAGTAAAATCGCTTGAGGAGCTTTCCAACGAAAGTGATGCAAAGAACTCAACCAAGTAGGAAATAAAGCTAAGGGAAATTTATGCAACCCGAGCAGATTTCTTCGGATAGAAAGAGCGGTCGGAATCGGCTGACCTTAGTCTCGTTGGCGGCAGCAGTGGGCCGTTTTCTCACTTCCCGTATGGCTGGTTAACTTTACCTCCCCCCACTTTACCGGTGGGGGCAGGCTTAGCTTGAAGCAATGGGAGAGAGGTCCAACTGCAGCAGTGAGGATTGAGCCTCAGTTGCGGTAGTCAGGCGGAGGCTGAACTGCCACAGCGGGGCTGGATGGAGGCTTAGCTGTTATAGCGGCGATGAGGGCTCAGCTGCGGCAGTGGGTTGGAACCGTCTCTCGGTTACTCGATTACATAAGTTTCGGCAGGCTGCGAAGCGATGAATTCGCTTAGTTCGCCGATTGTATAAATATGCAGCATATGCAAGAGCCGCGTGCACGCCGTGTAGAAGAGCTTGCGCTCGCTCTCACGGCCGTAGCACGCTTTGCTGCCGTCATAGATGAGCACGGCATCGAACTCCACATCCTTCGCCAAAAAAACGGCGCGGCATCTTCATACGGCAGATGCCCCCGGCCAGCGCTTGCTCCGTCTGCTCCCCGACGGCAGGCCAACGCTCAGGCAGGCCGGCATCCCCGGCCAGGACGAGGGCCAGCTCCCGATCTCGGAGCAACTGCAGGTAAACTTCTGTCACATCTACAAATACTTAGCCGTTTCACCTCCGCCTGCAGCGGCTTGAAATGCTCCGCACGACGACACGGGCATGCATCCGCTTTTCCTTTTCAAAATCGTCAAACCGGCCCCTTTGCCTGCCTGCATGTTACGCAGGTGCCGGTAAGCTCTGCGGTAGTCTTCGGCGTCCAGAAGCTCGATTTCGTCCTCGCCCCACCCTTAGTCAAGCTCCCTCTCCGCGTACTATTCCAGCGGCTCCAGCAGCGACTCGTGCATCAATTCCAGACGGTTCGGCAGCTTCACCGCAGCGTCGTAGCTGTAGAACAACTCCGCCCCATTCACTGCACGGATACGATTGTCTTATCCCGGAACAGGATCGGCTTAAAGCACATCCCCTGCTTGTAGGCCTGAGTCATTGCCAGGAACCGGATCGTTTGATTTTTTCGGCCGTGCTTTATTTAACAACTTGTTTCCTGTATTCTATTCATATATTCAAATCTTTAACTTAAGGGGATCAGTTGGGATGAATCGCGAAATTCAGCAGTTTAAATCGGAGTTTTTCAAAGCGTTGGCTCATCCGTTACGGATTCGAATCCTGGAGCTGCTGTGCGAAGGAGATAAGACGGTCAATGAACTGCAAGCGCTGCTCGGAACCGAAGGCTCCGCCGTATCGCAGCAGTTGGCGGTCCTCCGAACAAAGAATGTCGTCAGCGGCACCAAGGAAGGCACATCGGTCTTGTATTCCCTTCGCGACCCTCTTATTAAGGAGCTGCTAAAGGTAGCCAAGCAAATTTTTGACAATCATCTGGTTGACGCCATTTCATTGCTGGAAACCATCCGAAATGAATAAAAAATAGGCGATATTTGTTCATTGACAACAATTTTGCACGGGTGTATATTCCCTATATATTCAAATAATCAAATATATGAAAAAAGAAGGGTTTACGATGAAGTGGTCGGGCAGATTTGAAGGCTACAATGCGGAGTATCTTCGAAGAGATCTTATATCGGGGTTGATTGTCGGTGTTATTGCCATTCCTTTGGGAATGGCTTTTGCAATTGCAGCCGGGGTTAACCCGCAGTACGGGATTTACACAACGATTATCGCCGGCTTTTTCATTTCACTGTTCGGCGGCTCCAAATTCCAGATCGGGGGGCCGACGGGCGCGTTCGTCCCTATTTTGTTTGCCATTGTTATGCAGTACGGATACGAGAATTTGCTTATAGCAGGGTTCCTGGCAGGAGTTTTACTCGTGCTGATGGGCGTATTCAGGCTCGGAGCGCTTATCAAATTCATTCCCCGTCCCGTGACCATCGGCTTTACAGCCGGTATCGCGGTCATTATTTTCACCGGGCAAATTACCAACCTTCTGGGGCTGACAGGCATCCAAAAGCATGAGGATTTTTTGTCGAATATGAAAGAAATCGGCATCCGCATTTTTACGATAAATCCGTATAGCGTCATCACGGCCGCGATTTGTTTATCCATTATTTTGCTGGCGCCAAAGTTTTTCCCGAAGGTTCCCGGGTCGCTGATCGGCCTTGTTATATCCAGTCTTATTGCCGCGTGGTTTTTTGAAGGGCATGTAGCCACGATCGGTTCGACATATGGCGCTATCTCAAGCGCCCTTCCAAGCGTGCATGTTCCGGAGATCACTTTTGAACGAATCAAGCAGCTCATCCAGCCGGCCTTTGTCATCGCCATGTTGGGGGGAATCGAATCGCTGTTGTCCGCCGTAGTCGCCGACGGGATGACGGGAAACCGCCATCACAGCAACCGGGAGCTGATCGGGCAAGGAATTGCGAATATCGTGACGCCATTGTTCGGCGGGATTCCGGCAACCGGGGCCATTGCCCGAACTGCGACTAATATTAAAAGCGGCGCGGCAAGTCCTGTTTCGGGAATGGTTCACAGCATCGTCGTCATGCTCGTATTGCTTTTGTTCGCCCCATTCGCTTCGAGTATTCCTTTGGCCAGTATGGCTCCGATACTGATGGTCGTTGCCTGGAATATGAGCGAGCGCAAAGAATTCGTCCATGTTTTAAAAACGAAAACGAGCGATTCCGTCGTCTTGATCATCACTTTTTTGCTTACGGTGCTCGTCGATTTAACGACTGCCGTTGAAGTCGGGCTGGTGCTGGCTGTGATCCTGTTTGTCAAACGGATGAGCGAGATGCTGACAGTCGCAAAAGTTTTGCCCGATCCTTCCGTAAAGCATGAAAAAATGGCTCCCCACATGGTGAAAGAGGGGCACGATTGCCCGCAAATCTCCGTTTTCACGATTGAAGGACCGCTATTTTTCGGCGCGGCAACTATGTTCGAGAAATCGATTATGGGCATGATCCATTATCGCCCCAAAATTTTGCTGCTAAGAATGGGCAAGGTTCCTTTTATGGATACGACCGGTGAAATCAATCTGGCCAGTGTGGTCAAGGATTTCAAGAAACATGGCGGTGAAGTCGTCATCTCGGGCATTCAGGCTCAACCCAAAGAAGTGCTGAACAAAACGGGTTTGGCATCCATGATCGGGAACGAACATTTCTTTGAGCATACGGGAGAGGCTGTCGACTATTCCTTGCAGCTGCTGGATCGCCAAAAATGTTTGGGATGCAAGCATTTCGCCTTCCGCGAATGCGCCGCTTTAGCCGCTCCCGATTCAGACAAAGTATCCGGGTCCGTTTCCCTTGACCGGCAAAACCGCTCCAAAGCGCTCGCTTCGAAGCATCCGTGATGTCAATGTCAGGAACTTTTCGGCGCCAGGCCGGCAAAAAAATCGTCAATAGCGGCTTCCATCCGCTCCGGGGTTACGGTGTCCGGCTGAATAAGCCGGTGAACCGACAAACCGTCAACCAGCGCATGCAGCCGCTCCGCTTCACGCGGTACATCGATGGACGGATCAAGTATGCGTTCTTTTGCAAGCAGCTGCAAAGTTTCCGCCATTGCCTCCCGCATTTGCTTGAAAGTGCGGTGGCTCAGCTGTTTGAGCGCAGGATCGTTAAGCGATTTAACCGTAAAAGAGATCCAGACTTCCATCTCGGACTCCCGCTCCTCATTCATCGGCATGAATTGCAGTATCAATGATTTGGCGGCTTGTACAGTCAAGCCTTCGGCAGACAGATTCAATTTTCGAATTCGCGCTTCAATCCGCTCGACGATCAAATTCATCGCAAATTCAAACATTTGAGCCTGGCTGTTAAAATAATGACGCATCGCTCCCATGGATACGCCCGCCTCATCGGCGATTTTGCGGACCGTCGCCTGCTCCAGCCCCCCTTTGCAAATCACCCTCCAGGAAGCTTCGGCAATCTTTTCCCTTTGCTCGGTATAATTGACCACTTTGGGCATTTCTTCGTATTCCGCCTCCCTATTATCGTTAAGTACCATTGTATTACTTTCGCGGCCAAAGCGTATAGCTGAAGCTCCACACAAAATCGACCGCCAGCACGATGCTCCAGGTCTTGATGGTCTGCCGCAAACTATCCGTATTGCTATGTTCCCCTGCCAGCCAAATCATACCATACAACAACATACAGCCAATCCCCCAACCAAGAAAATGCAAAAACCACAGACGGCGCTCGCGGCGGGCGTGATCCGCTCCTTTCTTCGGCGGCTTGACAGGCGCCGCGCCTCCGGCAAAACGATACGCGAACTGCTGGTCCGCCCAGCTAATCATCCGGTGGCCAAAACCTATCGATACGCCGATATAAATCGCGGCCAGCCCATGAAAAAAGCCTGCTTCCGCACCATTTCGAAGATCAAGGACCGTCGCCGCCAGCAGCGCCAGATCGATGATCGGCGTGCAAAGAAGCAGTGCCGTGCCCAGACGCTTCCTTCCGAGCAAGTAACGAGCGGCCAAACCCGCCAAAACAAAGATCCAAAAACCGACTTCACAAGCAATGATGAAAAAAGCGATCATGATCAAAAGCTCCTTTTTAGCACAAGTGTATTATAAAAACAAAACTATTTTAGCACAAGTGTACTGCAAAAGAAAAGGAACTATAAATAAAAAAAGCATGTCCAGCGCCAGTGTTCGGTCGCCTAAACATGCTTTTCTTCTTTGTCAGATTTTCCTTATGCGTTTAAACACCAGTACATTTCGTCTCGAAATAATAATGCGGAATCCATGCCTCAAAAGACAATTTTCAGCAAATGTGACCCGTCCGCCAATAAACAGGAAACGAACGCACGGTCTGGCACTGCCGATTACACGGACAGCTGTTATAAATCTGCGGCCATTTATGCGTCTGAATCTGATTATCACTATATCGACTCTGATTATACTCATATCTCTCACCTCGCTTTGCCGGAAGATACTAATAAGAGATTCAGTATCTAGCAAATTGGCAACTGATAAAGTGCCAGCAAGGCGTATGAATCCGCTTGTGCGGTACGGTTTGGCAAAAAAAAAGAAAGCCACCCGGATTGTGGGCGGCTCTTTTATCAACTAGTGCTTACTGCATCTTTTGGCACGTCTTTCCCCGCTTCAATAGGATGCTTCGCCGCAGAGGTGTCGGTGTCGGACAATTGAATATTTTGCGTCCTGCTGCCGGCCAGTTTCAAGAACGTATCGGTGCCTGCCGGGCTCCATGCCCGATTCAAGGACACATGGTCGCTGTTGTTCAGCGTGTACACCGGACCTGTTTTCGGAATGATTTTCACATTCGTCAATTGAATTCCGCTGGCGAAGCCGGCAGTGAAGCCTGTATCGGCCTGAATGACAGTGTTCTGAATATCCACTCCGCCGACAGGGATGCTCTCGGTCCCTTTGACGGTCACGGCTCCCTTGGCTCCGTCCGCATAAACATGGTTGATATGGATGTTTTGGAACTGAGGCACTTTGCTTTGATCCGTTTTGGAGCTATTATCGGCCGGATAAGTGACATCGAATGTAATCGCATCGGAAGCTATATTTTTCATAGTGATGCCGTCTATCCAAATGTTCTGAACGAGGCCGCCTCTTCCAACATCGCTTTTGAATCTGAGACCGGTGTCGGTACCGGAGAAGACATTGTTGTACACATAGATGTTCTTCATGCCGCCGTCCGTGTTGCTGCCCACCACAAATCCGCCATGCGCGCGGTAAACGACATTGTCTTCGATCACCACATTTTGCAGACCGGGTTCGCCGCCGCTTCCTCCTCCCGACGATTTCATGCAAATCCCGTCATCCCCCGTGTTAACGGTGTTGCGGTAAATGACGATATTTTTCCCGTTGACGTCGATGCCGTCCGTATTTTGGTCGTACCAGTTGTTCGTGACTTTCGTGTTTCGAATGATCACATTTTGTCCATGCTTGATGTTCAGATTGAACATAGGGGAATTTTCCAGTGTCGGTCCGTCAATCAAAACCGAGCTGCTGTTCTCGATGTCCACCATGATCGGACGAATGTCTTTCACTGCGCCATCGACGACCTGCTGCGGCGGATACCAAATATTTTTATCGACCTTCCCGCCCGAGGCGACAAGCGCATTCCACTGCGATTCGGGAAGCTTTTCTTTTTTGACGGGCCGCCACGTTTCTCCGCTTCCGTCAATAACGCCTTCGCCCGTAATGGCCACATGAGTTAAATTCGTTCCATAAATGAGAGGGACTGGCCTGCCGTCCTTGGAAGCAGCCGCCTGATAATCTTGGTGATCCTTGCTAAAATCAACGATGGCGCCGGTGTCCAAACGCAAGTTGACATTGCTTTTCAAGGTTATCGGGCCTGTCAGCCAAACTCCGGCGGGAACAACAACAATGCCGCCTCCGGCGTCCGAACATGCGGCAATCGCTTTGGCGAATGCTTCCGTATTTTTCGCGATTCCATCGCCAACCGCTCCGTAATCGGCAATATTGAACCGCCGGTCCGGGAATTGAGGTGCTTGCACATCCGGCATTTGGAATGGAAGACCGGTCAAATACGAGGCCAATTCCCGATCCTCCGCAGAATGGACCGCGTCATTTGCCGTCTGTGAACCGCACGCCGTTAAAGGAAAGAAAATCGCGCCTCCCAGCAGAAGCGCTGCGCATCGGGCAACTGTTCCTTTTTTTCGTGATAATGGCTGCCTCACCGTAACTCACCTCTTTCGCCGCAATCGTTATACTGATTTTAAATATACATGAAAATTATGACAAAATGATGAAACGCGCTGATCCGGCCGGTTCGCGGCTCGGCAGCATTGACGAGCAGCCGTCAGGGAAAAAAATTTCCCGTCTGCTCAAACCGCTTTGCCGGGACGGTCGTTACCTCTTTAGAATGGATATTTTTATAAGGAGGCAGGATGGATGAAAAAATTTGGATTATCGCTTGTCCTGTGCGCGGCGCTGCTGCTGCCGGCAATCGGCGCTTCGGCGGGTGCGGAGGGACAAACGAACGGCTCAGGCGTTACAAGCGACGCGCAAACGGTGGAAAAGCTCGGCCTTCTGGCCGGTGAAGGCGACGGCGTTTCGGCTGCTTACCTGGCCAAAGGCTCGACAAGAATCCAGGCGGCTATAATTTCACTCCGTCTTCAAGGCAAGCTGCAGGAAGCTCTCGATTTCAAGGGAAGCGGCGGATTCGCCGACTCCGGGCAGGTCGACAAGAGCAATCAGGCGATTCTCGCGTATTTGAAAAATCATCCGCAGTACGGCTGGAGCGGCATGGACGATGGGCATTTCGATCCGCTGGTGCCGATCAGCGCCCAGCAGTTCTACAAGGTGCTGCTAGAGGCGATAGGCTATAAATCCGGCACGGATTTCGCTTACGCGGACGCGGAAAAGTTCGCCGCAGGCAAGGGTCTCGGGCAAATCGCAGGCGTCTCCGCTTTGACGAACGCCCATATCGCCACAGCGCTTGTCGAAGCTCTGTCTGCGCAAACCGCGCAAGGCCATTCGCTCTTCGAGATGCTGCAGGGCGAAAAAGTCATCCCCGCCGGCGCAGCGCTCCCGCAAGGCGAACGGATCGGTCTGCACAGCGACGCCAAGCTCGGTACATATTTTACCGGCAAAGCAGGCCGCACACTGTACTTTTTCACGAAAGACGCGCAGGATTTGAACGCCTGCCAAGGAAAGTGCATCGAGAATTGGCCGCTCTTCACGTCGGATCAACTGCAAATTCCTGCCACTTTAAATGCGGCTGACTTTTCCGTATTGACCCGGACAGATGGAACGAAGCAGTGGATGTACAAAGGCTGGCCGCTCTACTATTTCGTCAAGGATAAGGCGGCGGGCGATACTCTCGGTGAGGCCGTCGGCGGCGTCTGGTTCGCCGCAAAATCGGACTACACGGTCATGCTCGGCACCAATACGACGCTCGGCAATTATTTGACCGATGATCGCGGGCGCACGCTGTATTATTTTGATAAAGACAAGCCGCAAACGAGCGTTTGCGAAGGGAACTGCCTCGCCAATTGGCCGGCTTACGGCGCTTCGGGAGGAAGCGTGCCTTCGACACTGTCGGCGGCCGATTTCGGCGCAATTACGCGCGCTGACGGCAGCAAACAGGCGACGTACAAAGGCTACCCGCTCTACTACTTTGTTAAAGATCAGTCGCATGGCGACACCGCGGGCCAAAACGTAGGCAGCGTATGGTTCGTCGTAGATCCGGCGAAATTCGCCGGTACAACAGCCGCCCAGGCGGCGAAAACCTACAACATCGACATCAAAGAGTTCTCGTTCGGCACAAGCCCGCTGACGGTCGAGGCCGGCTCCAAAATCACATTCACCAACTATGACGATATGAAACACAACGCGGTCGCGGTGGACGGCAGCTTCGCCACTCCGCTGCTCGACAAAGGGGAGTCCTACACCGTTACGCTTGCGAACCCCGGTACCTACGACTTCTACTGCGAGCCGCACAAGCAATTTATGAAAGGCCAAGTTATCGTGAAATGAGCGTGATGCAGCGATGACGCTACGAGCATTAGCCGTTTGGTTCGCGCTGCTGTGCCTGCTGCTCCTTTGCGCTTGCGGCGCGGGGACCGCGGGCGGCGCGGCTGGCGCTGCGGGCGCGGCGAGCGCTGCGGGTGGCGCGGCTGGCGCGGGCAGTGCGAGCGCTGCGGGTGGCGCGGCTGGCGCGGGCAGTGCGAGCGCTGCGGGTGGCGCGGCTGGCGCGGGCAGTGCGAGCGCTGCGGGTGGCGCGGCTGGCGCGGGCAGTGCGAGCGCTGCGGGCGGCGCGGCTGGCGCAGGTGGCGCGGGCAGCGCGAGCGCTGCGGCTGGCGCAGGTGGCGCGGGGACCGCGGGTGGTGCGGGCGGCGCGGGCAGCGGCCAGATAGCCGCTGCGCAGCAAACCGCCGGGCCGGCGGAGCAACCGGCCCCCTCCGGGGCCGGGGGCAGCCCAAGCGGCGGCGCGGGCGATGCAGACAGCGGACACGCGCTGCATGCCGCCGGCAACGACGCCGCGGCTGCGGGCGGAAGCTCCGCCAAAGCGGACGCCGGAAGCGGCGTGTCTGCCGGCGGCGGAGGCGCGGCTGGCAAGGATGCGCCGGTAGACGCATCCGGCGGCGGCAAGCCCGGGGCTGGCGCCGCGGCCGGGAACCCGGCCGGTCAACCCGCGGGCGACGAGGCCGGTAAAGTGCATGTCGTCGAAATCGTCGATTTCGCCTTCTCTCCTAACAAGCTGGAGATC
This sequence comes from Paenibacillus sp. sgz302191, assembly GCF_057749925.1. Classification (NCBI taxonomy): domain Bacteria; kingdom Bacillati; phylum Bacillota; class Bacilli; order Caryophanales; family Paenibacillaceae; genus Paenibacillus; species Paenibacillus sp. sgz302191. The sequence continues at coordinate 2,007 of NZ_JBYLHY010000045.1, read as the reverse complement.
AAAGCCGGCGACAGCGTAAAATTTGTAAACAAAGATGCGGTAAGCCACACCGCGACCGCCGACGACAAATCGTTCGATACCGGTTTGCTCGCACAGAACAAGGACAAAACGATCACTTTTGACAAAACCGGCGAATTCAGCTATTATTGTTCTCCTCATCCCGGCATGCGGGGCGCCATTGTCGTTAAAGAGAAATAAAGCAGGGTAGCCGGGTGACCGGTTGCCCTTGCTTTTTATCCGGATTGCCGACCGCAATACCCGCAATTTGTTGTATGATAGCATTAAGAGATTATATTGCCGTTCTGGAGGCCGCGCGGAATGAATAACCACTCCGATTACGAACTGATGCTGCTCGTGAAGCTTAAGCGCCAAGATGCGCTCTCCGAACTGTACGACCGTTATGCGTCGCTTGTATATTCGTTTGCCTGGAAAGCGGTGCGAAACGAGCAGGCTGCACGCGACATCGTTCAATCCGTATTTGTGCGGCTATGGACGACCGAATCGGACTACGACCCGGATAAGGGGCGTTTTACCAGTTGGCTGATAACGATCACCCGCAACATCACGACCGATTGGCTTCGCAAACAGCGCAGACAGGCCGAAGGGCTTGTCCCGTACGTGCCGGAGGAGCTGGAGCGGATACCCGATTCCCGGGCGGCATCGCCGGAAGAGCATGCCGAGCGGGAATCGCTGAAAGAGCAGGTCCGCCTCGCCTACCGCTTCCTGTCAAAGCAGCAAATCGAGCTGCTGGAGCACTTTTATTGGCGCGGCTACAGTTTGAGCGAGCTCGCCGCCCTTTATGAAGAACCGCTCGGAACAGTAAAAAACAGATTGCATCAAACTTTGAAAATATTGCGCAGACATCTGCTGGTGGAAGGAGAGGGATGACGATGACCGAAAAAAACTCAGCATCGGTATGTGACTTGTGCCTGGACGTTATATCGGGCGTTTGTACGGATGAAGAGCGTTTGGCGTTCGAGCGTCACCTTCCCGGCTGCGAGGCCTGCCAGGCCGAAATGGATGAGCTGTGCACCGTATGGGAGGCGCTTCCCGCCGATATGGAACGGATCGAACCGCCGAAAGATTTGAAAAAACAAGTGATGAACGCCGCTTTCGCAGCGGAAGCCGGGCATAGCGCCGAAAGCTCCCGCACCGTAAGAAGGCGGAACAGAAGGTCTTTCCAATACGCCGCAGCCCTGCTGCTGATCTTGTTTGCAACCGGAACCGCATGGAACGTATGGCTTTTCCGGGAACGAGCCGCCGCGCCGCTCCCCATCGAAAAAGCGCTCTCCGTACCCGCCGCGCAAATCAAACAGATCGTGATGCTTGAGCCGCAGGCGGAAGCCAACGAGGCAAAAAGCTACGGCATCGCCTGCATCGTCGACAACGGGCAAAGCAAACAGTTCGTCGTCTACGTCTTCGGCGTAGCTCCGACAAGCGGCGAACAGGCGTACCAGGTGTGGCTGCTCAAGGACGGCGTGCGCCAAAGCGCCGGGACGTTCCGCGTCGCGAACGACGGCAAAGGTATCGGCGTGCTATCCATGCCGATCGCCTCAGGCAAGCTCACCTTCGATACAATCGGCGTCACGCTCGAACCGGACGACCGCGGCGAGCAGCCGCGAGGCTCAAAAGTATTCGGGTCCGTATAAAAAGGTACCTCACCCAGCTAGCTTCAACACCTTGTTAGAGCAGCAGCAGGCAGTCACCCCCTATGGACTGCCACGGAAGACAGTACAGCGGCTCGGCGCACGCTAAACCCGCGAACATGTAGGTTTCTCACTGGAAACTATGCGTTTGGCGAAAAAACCTGCAAAAGTGCAGGCTTTTTCCGTAGAAACGGTTCATTTTGGCGAAAAGCCTGCGAAAGTGCAGGAATTTTCCACTAGCTTTGCAAACAAATGTAACAAACCATATTTTTTAAATGTTATTTAACAAAAAAGGTAAATTAATGTTGAAATTTTGCATAAAAAAACCTATTCTAATGGTCAGATCATCTAGGCGTGTTAC
>NZ_JBYLHY010000044.1:0-50973 GCF_057749925.1 Paenibacillus sp. sgz302191 | reverse complement strand
AGCCCCCCTCAAGATGAGATTTCCCAGTATGTAAGACCCCTTGTAGACGACGAGGTAGATAGGTTCGAGGTGGAAGCGCGGCAACGTGTGGAGCTGACGAATACTAATCGGTCGAGGGCTTAACCTAAATAGCCCCGGAAGGTCAACACCTGAAGGGCACAACAAACTCACACTTTACGCAAGTTTCGTATCTAGTTTTCAGGGATCAAACAACCTCTTATATGGCGGTCGTGGCGAAGGGGTTAACGCACTGCATTGTGGCTCCAGCATTCGTGGGTTCAAGTCCCATCGATCGCCCTTTTCCATTCCATGTTGGGGATTAGCCAAGCGGTAAGGCAACGGACTTTGACTCCGTCATGCCTAGGTTCGAATCCTAGATCCCCAGTTTTAATTTCATACGCGGTCGTGGTGGAACGGCAGACACACCATCTTGAGGGGGTGGCGCCCACTGGGCGTGAGGGTTCAAATCCCTCCGACCGCATCCTTCTTGAAAACACAGAAAAATCCCGCAACAACGGGATTTTTCTGTGTTTTTGCATTTTCGTTTCGGTAAATAAATGGATGAAGACCGAGAGTGGGTGGCATCTGATTCTGGGCAAAAGTGTTGGTTGCAACGTAAGCGTCAAACAGCCCCCACCATGCGATCATGATGAGGGCTATCGTATATTGTAGTTATTGTTGTTTAAAAACGCGGCAAACAAACGGCAGCGTCGGCGAACACGAATCAAGGACAACACGTTGTATGGCTGGATGAAGAAGTTCGGTGGTGAGCCGGAAATCGCTCAGCAGCAAGCGTACAAGTCGGAAGATCACCAATTGCGGGGAATGCAAAAGCAAATACGAGAACTACAAGAGGAGAACGAAATCTTAAAAAAGGCCATGCGCTTCTTCGCGAAAGACCGTCGGAAAATATGCTTTCATCCACGAATACCGCTCCGAGTACCGGCTGGAGAAGTTGTGCAGAGTAATGAATGTATCTTGCAGCGGATATTACAAATGGCGTGATCGCCCCGAAAGCGAGCGAGAGCGTCAGCACAAAGAATGGATGGAGCAGGTCAGGGAAGTGTTCGCCGATTCCCATCAGCTTTATGGAGGTCCAAAGGTCACACAGAAGCTGCATCAGCAAGAGTCAGTATTTCGGAACGGACCGTGACAAGGATCATGAAGAAGCAAGAATAGGCGGTCTAGAACCGTCAAGAAATATAAAGCCACAACGAATTCCAAGTACAACCTGCCGGTACAAGACAACGTGTTGAACCAAGACTTTACGGCAAGTAAACCGAATGAAAAATGGGTGACGGATATTACGTATGTCGCGACCGGTGAGGGCTGGCTGTACCTGGCAAGCGAAATGGATCTATACTCCCGCAAGATCGTCGGATGGCATATGAGCGACCGCATGACAAAAGATCTGGTGCTGCAGGCGCTGAGGCAAGCCTACGGCCGTCAGCAGCCCGATGGAGAAGTGTTGCATCATTCCGACCGCGGCAGCTAGTGCGCCTCTCAAGACTACCAGAAGCAGCTTCAGGTCTATTCCATGATGGGGAGCATGAGCCGAAAAGGAAACTGCTACGAGAACGCTTGCATTGAATCATTTCACAGCATCATCAAAAAGGAACTTATCTACTTGAACAAATATGAGACCCGTGCTGAGGCGGAGAAAAGCATCTTTACATCAAAGTTTTTTACAACAATGAGCGTATTCACTCGACGATCGCTTACTGTACGCCGACTGATTTTGAACGGCAATTCTACTTTAATACGGTAAATCGTTAAACTGTGTGTCTACTATCTTGACAGAGGTCCAGATTCTCAGCGCCTCGCGACGGGCAGTACTCACAGAACGATGGCAACGTCCATAAGCCCCGTACGGTACAGCCACATGTAGGCATTGGACTGGGCGTCGACTCGTCCGCATGGGCAATGCCCTTCTCCAGCAGATGCATACGCATCCGGTCAGTAAGGCGAACGAGCCGCTGCTCCGGGACGTAAATCATCCGGTTTGCGAGCGTCTGCCGCGAAAGGATGAGACCGAGCCGCGCGAACTGCTGCTCCTGCCTGTACAACGGCTGGCTGTCCACATACTTCTGGCTCATGACATGCGCCAGAATGGACGGGGAAGCTAAGCTCCCCGGGGAGACGGCTTCGGCATGGAAGGGTCACGATGGGCGTACGAATTTCTTCGCGCCTGCAATGACGACACCCGTAGACCTACCGCATGTGACGCACGATCTTGACTTCCACGGGAACGATTTTGAGCTCGTTACACGTCTCGATGCTCATCTCGTGTAGCCGAACCGCCGCAACACACGCATGTCCACTCATCTTCAGGCAGCTCGTAGTGAATGGGCTCCACCGGGAAGTGTTCGAGCTTGGCCTCGCGTTTTCCGGGTTTCTTGCGGGAGTAGGTGACCTTATCAAGGGAAGGCTCTTCACCTGCCGTCGTCGCCAGCGTCTCGGCTTCGTTAAAGAGATTCAGTGTGAGTTGATCGGGATGCGTCTTCTCTCTCGAGGCACCGGAACACTTGTGCTGCGCCAGACGGAACTGTTCTTCGTACCACTTCAGCTTGGTCGTAAGCTCGGCGATTTGTGCATCTTGTTCCGCGATCTTCGCTCCATAGTTTTCGGTTTGGGATTGAACATTCGCTCGATTTTCCATACGAGATGAATTCAAGAAGCGGACCTGCTTTTCCTGGCGAAACGGCGAACATTGCCCGTTAAATGACCGAATGGCCGTAATCTTGGCGTGCGCCTGCCGCTGGCTGAGAGAAAGATCGTCGAGCAGCCAGCGTAGCTCACGCGAAGAGACGGCTGTGGTGCGCTCCGTGCCAGTCGGCCATTGAAATGTTCCACGCTCAAGGCGGCGATAGAACAGCCCAAAGCCGTTGTGCTCCCCGTACAGATCTTTAGTTGATTGCAGAATACGAACAAAGAGGGAGCGAACGGGTCGAGGACGAAGCCCTCCTGAACGAGGGCGGCATGACCGTCGATGGACTTGCGCAGATCCGTTGACCACAGGCAAGGTAGACGCGATGGCTACTTGAGAGCGTCAGCATAGCGGCTCTAGCGCCTGTACGATAAACTGGAGTAAGGCGGGGGGAGAATCCGGGACAAAGTTCTGTGATTTTTTCCTTTATTTCGTCAGAAATAAAGGGCATTTTTGCATACGAAAACCCCCAGTACGACTGGGGGTTCAGGAAAGCTTATAGCTATGAGTAGTCAATCCTTTGACCTCCATGATAAGATGAGTGCCGGTCTGCCAACCGCACAAAAGAAATCAAAGGAGAGCAAAGGATGGACAACAGCAGTCTAGCACATACGAAATGGAACTGCAAATACCATATTGTATTTGCACCGAAATATCGCAGACAAGTGATTTACGGAAAGTTGAAACGGGAAATTGGAAGGATCATTCGTCAGCTGTGTGAGAGAAAAGGGGTAGAAATTCTGGAAGCGGAAGCATGTCTGGACCACATTCATATACTAGTGAGCATCCCCCTGAAGTTAAGTGTCTCAGAATTTATGGGCTACCTGAAAGGAAAAAGCTCGCTGATGATCTTCGATCAATTTGCGAATATGAAATACCGATACGGTAGTCGCCAATTTTGGTGCCGTGGGTATTACGTGGATACGGTAGGTCGAAACAAAAAAAGTGATTGAGGCGTACATTCGCAATCAACTTAGTGAAGACAAGAACTACGAGCAACTCACGATGAAAGAACTCATCGACCCGTTTACGGGGGAGTCGGCCAAAAAGGGTAGGTAACGTAGCCCCTTTAGGGGCCAGCCCGTGAAAGTCTCGCGGTTGGCAGACTTTCAAAATGCTGAAAACCATCCGTCAATTGCCTCTCAACTTGCTTTTCAATACGGACTACGGCAGCAGACTAGTTGTCGTACCAAATCCGCCGCGGAACGCCTCCCATTTGTTCAAACATTTTTTAGGGCTTCCAAGAAGAAGCACTCCTGATTCTCTGCTGGTGTGGGGGGACACGAATGCTGCATTGCTGTAAGGAAGTGATACGACCAGCAACTTTTAGGTCAACAGCCGACGCCCTTGACTACCTCCATGGTGGCAAAATCCACTTGCGCTTCACCTGGCGGATGTTCTAGAAGCTCATTAGTTTTCGCACGCCCTAGCTCCAGCCCGGTCTTTCTTTTGCATACATAAGTGAGCACGGTTCGTTACCCGCCTGTAAATTGATGTTCATCACGAAACCGTTGAAAGATTCGCACTCCAGTATGCCGCTATTTGCGAAGGAGTAACCGATCTTCCTCCAGCCATGTATCAATAATGTCTGTAAACGGTCCTATCACGAGGCTCATTGAATCCCTTGAAACGTACAAATCGTTTCTATCCGAAAGTTGTCCTCGCGGGTCAAATTTATCGTACTCGCGAGAACCGAACATTCTGCAAACTGCACGGTATACGGCTTAGCGGACCAGCCAGCTAATCTTTGCCATTTTGGAATCGTCCAGCAAGTCTTAATTATGTTTAGATTTAACAAATTCTTTAATTTTGAGTACCATATATTCTACCATTTCATCTGTCAGGCCAGGATAAACACCTACAAGGAATGTGTCATTTAAAATTTTGTCGGTATTTGTTAAATCTCCATGAATCCTGTACGTAACTCCTTGAAAAGCAGGTTGCCTTGTTAAATTTCCAGCAAACAACATACGTGTTTGAATTCTATTAGATTCTAGATAATGAACAATTTCATTTTTTGTAAATCCGACATTTTCACGAAGAGTTATAATAAATCCAAACCAGCTTGGCGTAGAATTTTTAGTTGCTCTAGGCAAGATGAAATAATCATTAAGATCTTTCAATCCTTCTGAAAGTCGATTGAAATTTCGTACTCTTGCCTCAACAAAAGAAGGCACTTTCTTAAGTTGTTCAATTCCAACAGCAGCTTGCATGTCTGTTACTCTAAGGTTATAACCAATGTGTGAGTACGTATATTTATGATCATAACCGTATGGTAGCGTTCCAAGCTCCCAGCCAAATCGTTTTTTACATGTATCATCACATCCGGAAGGACACCAGCAATCTCTTCCCCAATCTCTGAAAGATTCAATAATCATTTTAAGCTGAGGATTATTTGTATAAACGGCTCCCCCCTCCCCCATTGTCATATGATGTGGGGGATAGAAGCTAGATGTGGCAATATCGCCAAATGTACCAGTCAATTTCCCGTCAAATTTTGATCCAAGTGCATCACAGTTATCTTCGATTAGCCAAAGATTATATTTCTTAGCAAGATCAACTACTTTGTCTAGCTCAAATGGATTACCCATTGTATGGGCTATCATAATGGCTTTGGTTTTTGAAGTAACGGCACCCTCAATTCGGTCTACCATGATGTTATATGTTCCTAGCTCAACGTCGACAAAGACAGGAACTGCCCCGTTCTGTACAATTGGAGTGACTGTTGTAGGGAAACCAGCCGCTACGGTAATCACCTCGTCCCCAGGTAGTATTTGACGATCTCCTAGCTTAGGTGAGGTTAGTGCTGAAAACGCTAATAAATTTGCTGATGATCCTGAGTTTGTTAGCAAAGCATATCTAACACCTACATACTCTGCAAACTCTTTTTCGAATTGCTTACTAAACCTTCCTGCGGTTAGCCAGAAATCCAAAGATGAATCGACAAGGTTTTTCATTTCTCTTTCATCGTAAACACGTCCGCCATAGGCAATGGAGGATGACTCTGGATTAAAGGACTCTTTCTTCTTATGAAATGTTTTATAGAACATCTCTACTTTAGAAAGTATCTCAAGTCTCATGATCTTCTCTGCTAGTTCTCTAGGCAAATCTCTTAAATAAACAACTTCTTTCTTTTCAACATACTCCTTTTCTCTTACATCAAGTAGAACATTGGAGGTATCGTCACCCTCAATATCAATAATCAATTGAAATTTTGGATCGGAAAGTTCTTTTATACTTAGTTTTAGAACTTCATATTTTTCCATTGTTACATTTGTAATAATAGCAAATTCATTTGTTGATTTCTTTTTTACCAAATCATTTATTTTCAACATCTGCTCCACTCCTTTGATGTGTGCTACTAACTTTAAAGCTCCAATATTTATGACCAGCGAAACTAAGTAAAGTTGTTAAGAATAAAAACTCTCTATACCATATATTCGACATGAGAGTCTGTTTACCCTTCAAGTATTTTATGAGGTGGAACAAAGAGATCGATTTCAAGCCATTTTCTCTGCGATGAACATCGCTCCAGTGTTACGTTTGGTTAATAAAAAATCACTATATGGAGCGCCAGTTGAAGTCAACTTTCAAGCAATGATTTATTCGTTAATCGCTAGGATTGTGGAGCGAGTTTCGACAATCAATGATTTATTGAAACGACTTCGTGATGACATCCTGTTTAGCATGGATTGTTTTTTTCCCTAGCTGAGAAGATCCCTTCTGCAGCTTCATATTCTAGACTCATTCAGAAAATAAGTCAAAGTGATGTTCTTGAATCCATTCAGGAACAAACTTTTCAGCAAGCCCTGAATGAGGGCTTTGTTACAGAAGATACTGTTGCGATTGACGGTACACATATCGAAGATCGAGACCAAGCGCCGGCAAAACTGGATAAGCCAGAACCCAAAATGAATCTTACGCTACCTTAAGAGGGGAGATTCCACTTGCCCTACAATGGGGAGTGAAGAAAAGTAGCGAAGGAAAAACATGTTTTGGTATGGATACAAAGGTCATTTGGCGGTTGGATCCCAGAGTCAATATAATCTTGGCTCACTGCTTTCTTCGGGAAATCTTTTCGACGGGATCGCAGCTTAAGGGTTATGCGATCAAGTATACCACAATGGACGCAGTTTACGATTACGAACCGATCAACAAGCAAGTTCGTTCGTTTGAAGGAATGTAAACGTTGTCCGTTGGCTCAGGATACACTATGTCAAAGAGTTTACAAGTTAAAGTTGACAACAGATCTTCGCAAATATACGGCCCCAGCACGTGGATCGCAGTCATGGAAAGATATTGCGAAGAAGAGGTACGCGGTCGAACGAGTCAATGCTTATTTGAAAGAGTTCTTTCAGCTAAACAATGTACGGTTTCGGAAAGGACAAAAAGCTAAAGTTCATTTCAATCTTGTAACTCTGACATACAATTGCATGAAATTAGCTTATAAGAAATTTGTCAAGTGATACATAAGTCACCTAAAATACTCCGCAATATCATATTTTGGATAATCTTTTAAATTAAGATGCTTGCTCCTTAAAGCACTCAAATCTTTATCATCTATCCTAAGGATGTGATCTGCATGAGAGCAAATCAACTTCCCATTAGGATTAACAATAATTTGTTTTTCACTGTTAAAAAGCTTTAGACAATAATCAACATCAGAAAACGATGTTTTGAACGTCTCAACATCAAAGCAATTTACATTTTCAAAGTTTTTTTTGCTTGTCATCATTCCCAAGTATGAAAGGGCGTTTACATTATGCAACAAAAACCCTTTGCCATAGTATCCTGGATAATTTGCCTGTTCATCTTTCATTCCATGTTTTATTGTGGTTGGTGTGGTAAAATATATTCCTTGGCTTTCCACTTTTTTTCCTGTGGTGTTAAGAATTTTCGATCCTACTGCACCTACGTTATCTAATTGGCAATAGCCCAATAATTCTGAAATGTATGAACTGTCAACACACCTGACGCTTGAATGTAGGAATAATAAATACTCCCCAGTTGCTGCTGAGACAGCAATATTAAAACTTTCAAATATATCTAAATGATCAGTAGAGATGTATCTCAAATTTTCAGCATAAAAGGGCTTTCCTACAATAATAATTTCATGGTTTTTATATGAATCCATATTTATAGAATTTAAGCAGTATTTAAGCTCTGTTGAATTTTCATTGTAAATGATTATTGAAACTTTTTTAATACACAAGCTAAATATGGGCCTGTATCTGCCTTTTTGTGAATATTCAATAATGCTGACTGTGCGCGTAGGCTCAAATGAATTAAAGTAGCTTGATAATGTACGTATAGCCGATTTTTGCGCATAGTCCTTGTTGTCCATGGTTTGCGCCACAGAGTTTGAATGAACTCTCCAATGATACAATATTTTTCTTATGTGCAGTACAAGATTTGCCTGTTTAGTAGCGTTTAAAACAAGATCATAATCCTGACTTCCGTCAAACTCACTTCTTAATCCTCCAGTTTTTTTTAGTAATTCTCTTTTTATAGTTACAAAATGGCAAATATAATTTAGACAAAATAAGTAATATGGGGAATAGTCAGGCTTAAAAAAAGGTGATTTTCTTTTTCTGTTTTCAATCATATCTTCGTCAGAATATATAAAATCAGCATCTCTATTCTCATTAATGCCCTTAACCACTTCAAACAGTGCAAAAGGAGCCAATAAATCATCATGGTCTAAAAAAGAGATGAAATCTCCCTTTGCTATAGATATGGCATGATTGGTATTTTCAGCTATGCCATAATTTTTATCAAGTTTAATGTATTTTATTGATTTGTTCTCGAACGACTTAACAGTCTTTTCTAAATCAAAATCATCACTGCTTGCATCTGCAAGGCATAATTCAAAATTTATATAGGTCTGTGCCAGAACAGACTGTATCATTTCAATCAGAAACTTTTCAGGTGTGTTGTATAAAGGGCAGACTATACTTATAAGGGGCTTGTATGCAAATTGGCAAGTTTTTTGCTTTTCTAATGTATTTGCATTGGGCTCATGTTTTTTTATCCATAGAGGATAAAATATGGTTTCATTTATTTTTAGAATAACTTTGCGAAATACATACTTCATTCCATATTTTTGAAATGCGGTTTTAAATTTGGGGAAAATACGCATGGATACATGAAACCCCTTATATAATCTATGTGATTTCTACTGCATGTTTTTTCATAAAATCAACTCAAATCAATAAATTTTAAAGTTCGGGTGTTTCGGCTATTTTTAGAACAGCCAATGCATGAGCTATTGGATTGTTATTGGTTTTTTTGCCTAGATATATATCAATAAAATAATTCATCTCATTGATATATTTATCATTTGGTAATTCTTCATATTTAGCAATAATATTGTTATTCTCTATGATGTTACCCTTTGCAAAATCAAACTTAACAGTGGCTCTCTCTGAAAAAATTTCTACATAACGTTGGGTTTCTTTTCCAAAATAATCTAAATGAAGTTCGATAATCTTGTCTTTATATTTGCCAATATAAACGGCTAGGTCTTCACTGTCTATTTCAAGATTAGAGTAGTTACCGAATACGTTAAAAACTTTTAGTGGAAAGCCAAACAAATCAACTAGGTAGTCCCATTCATGTATTATATCAATGCAAACACCGCCACCTTGCTTTTTAAAAGCGCTGTAAACTTGTCTGTAATCAGCATCCGGACGCCAATTAGGTAGATAAGACGAACAAATGCTACGTGCAGAATATACAGTGTTTTTTGAGACAAAGTCTTTTACCGCCCCAAAAATTTTAGTATACCTAAGGGGACAAGCTATATAATAGATGCTGTCAGTTGATAAATTTAGTTCTTCTAAAGCTTTGCTGCTGCTTTCAAATAGCGGCTTCTCAATAAAGAAACATTTAGAAAAGGCGCTAAGCTCTGCTATTGTTTGAAAGTGTAGACTGGTTGGGTTTGCTATAAATATAATATCATAGGGGGGAGTTAATTCGTCTATGCTATAAGCTATATTGATATTATTATCAATAGGTCTACCTTTTGAATGGCGCAATGCTGTTATATTTAACGGAATACCTCTATTGGCACATACAGTGGTCAGATTGTCTATATGTCTTTTACCTATAGAGCCTGTCCCAACAAAGCAAACCTTCATTACTGATTCCCCTCAATGTGATCGATTAATTTTAAAGTGTATAAGTCATCAATAAAACTATATCTAGCAACATCTTTGCCTTCGATAACACCAAAGAATGTTAAAATTTCATCCGTATAGGCATTTTCTATTATGTTATTGCTGTATCTCTGGTCTTTTTGAATTTCTTCATAAGTTTGAATTTGTTCAAATTGCTTTGTATCTAGATTCAGAATTTGTAGGGAGTTTGGTGTTCCTTCCCAAACTATATATAAATCCTCGGAAAAAACGACGAGTCTACGAGTAGGCTTACGTGATACAACATCAACACATACAGAACCAGTTGAACCAGATGTGTGCTCAAAGGTAACAAAATAGTAATCATTATAATTAACTTCAAGTTCACTGATTTTCCCTTTGGAAACTGTAAAATTCTCAACCTGTCCCATGGCACTCAGTATCCATGGAAGGTCGATTGCAAAAATTTCCCGGCAAGCATTGCTTCTTATATCGTTTACGAAGAAATCCTTATAATTTTCCCATGGATGCCAATCGGGAAGGTACTGCCCCGAATGATAAATATAATTTACCTTTTTATTTTTTGTTGCATTTATTACATATTCAAGGTCTTTTCTGTATAGCAATGTTGATGATAAAAACAAGGTGAGATTGCGCTCGCTAGCCTTTTTGACTAATTCCTCGTATTGGTCACTTATGAGATTCAGCTCTGTAAAGACGTGTAGACCCAAATCAAGACATGTGCTGATTATTTTATGGTGTGAAGTTGGAGAAGTACAAACAAAGCAAGCATCAAGCCTTACATCTAAAAAAGCCTCATCAACTGATGGGTATGATTTTAAAATTCCAATGCTAAGAGCTTCTTCACGTCTTTTTTCTGAAAAATCAACACCATATACTTCTATGTCAGTAAATGCTTTCATTAACAATCTAGTTCGTCTTTTTCCCATTGAACCTAATCCAATAACCAAAACTTTCATGATTCATCACTCTTTCAAAAATAAAAGTTAAAACATAAGACTATCTAATTCTTCTTTATCTAAAAATGGCCACATATCATGCAATGCTGGTGTTGAAAATGTGCCATCTTCATTCATACGAGACATGACCTTTGGAGAAACCGGATCATCAAATTTTTGAAGAACCTCCAAGAAAGCGCGGCCCTTTTGTTCAAATAACCATTTCAAAGACTCGGCTATTTGACCGTTGGTTTCACATTTTTTATATGGAAATGAAAAAGTTTCAGCCACTTTTTCAAATGGAGGAAAACTTAGTCCAGAATCCTCAGTGCAACCAATGTATACTCCATTAAAGAAATTCTTTGAGGTTTGTCTAATGGCGCCGTACCCTTCATTATTAAAAACAACTATTTTAGCTGGCAGATCATAATGTGCAATAGTTTGTAGCTCTTGTAGATTCATCATGATATTGCCGTCTCCAGTTAGACAGATTACCGTATGACCTGATGCAACAGCAGCGCCAATTGTTTCTGGCAAGTCCGCACCCATTGAGCCGCAATTATTGCTAGCAACTATACGCTGTTTCTCTTTTTTTACGCCGATTTGAAGTTTTGCAGAATTGGCCGTATTAGCTCCCAAAATAGATATACTGTCTTCAGGTTCGTATTCTGCATATACTTCCCAAAATTTGTATGAAGTAACTCTTTCTTCATCAGAAACTGACTTAGCTGGTTCAAAGGGAGAAAATCTGTTTTTTAACATTTTACAATAATCCAGCCATTCTTTTGAAACAGAAATATGTTCTGTGGTTGGTAGTACTTCTTGGAAGAACAGTGATAAATCTGTATGAACAAAATGTTCTATATTAAAACTAAGCTTTTTCATTTCATCTTCTTCGATGTCAATCATAATAATCTTGGCACTAGGCGCAAAATATTCTGGTGCAAATCCTGTTACCTTGTAACCAAGAGGAGAACCCAAAGATACGATAACATCTGCATTTTGAAGTATAAAATTACCAGGCCTTGGGCCTATAGAACCTGACATTCCAAAAAACAAGGGGTCATCATAAAACATTACATCTGCGGCAATACATGATGCAATAACTGGAATTCCTGTCTTTTTTGCAAACTCGCGAAACTGCGCGGTGTTTCCACTGTTTACAACACCATTGCCTGGCAACAAACAAGGTCTTTTTGCATCTTTGATTAGACTCCACATTTTGTCTAAAACGTCCTTACTTGCATATGGAAGTTCTATGTAATTATTATCCTCTACAGGATAAAGCTCGTCTTCATTTACTTTTGCACTTTGTACATCAAGCGGAATGTCTACCCATACAGGGCCGCGTCTACCGCTCATTGCAATATTGATTGCTTTTTGCACCTCACGCTTAACAGCAAGGGGGTCTTTAATCATCACAGTATACTTGGTCATGTTTTTAACTGAGTTAATTATGTCAAATTCCTGAATACCTCTATAACGAAGATTATTAAGACCGATGGCTTCTACTGTTGTTGCATATCGAACTTGACCTGAGATTACAAGCATAGGAAGGCTGTCTTGCCATGCACCCAGTACTCCGGTAATGGCGTTTGTTCCGCCAGGGCCGCTTGTCACGCAAACCAAAGGCATTTTACCGCTGATTCTTGCATATGCATCTGCAGCCATGGAGCAAGCTTGCTCATGGTGATTAAAGTACTTGTTTATTTTGTCGTTAAGTGCTAAGGCATTATTTAAATGCATTGCACCACCACCTACAACTGCAAAGCTATCTGTTATACCATTTTCAACAAGTATATCCATTATTATATCAGCGACTCTTCTCATTTCTATGACTCCTTTGCCATTCTATTTGCATTTGTATTCCTTTTACTAAAGAAATTAGATCTAGATCTTTTCCGTACTCAGTCTTCAACCTATCATTTGAGCCTGTGTACTCCTTGTTAAATCCATCGCTCAAAAGAGTAATTTCAAGTGAGCTGTTTGTTTGCCTGCGCACTTCCTCCGCTATTTGAAAGAGAGTATAGCGTGTACCTGAGCAAGAGTTATAATCATGATATTTAAGTGGTGATTCAATTAGAAACTCTGCAATTTTTGCAACGTCGAAAACGTGCATATAATCGAAATAGCAGTCTTGTCTAATCGTTATAGGCTCATTATTATCACAACAGTTTATGCAATGAGTTATAAACTTGGAGTAATGATCTGTGGGGCCGTAGCAAGCAAAAATTCGCATATTAACTATGTTCTGGGACTTTAATGCTATCTCATTCATTATATACTTACCAAAACCGTATATATCTTTTGGAATACTTCTGCCAAACTCAGTTTCCTTTATAGACGAAATATCCAGAGTTTTATCAAATTCGGCACCTGAGCCAGAGTAAATCATTTTCCCATAAAGATCTTGGCATCTTGATAAATTTAAAAATCCGGTTAAGCTATCTTTTAGCATATTAGACTCTGCATCATTTTCTGAATTTTTTACTGGGTTAGGGTTTGCCAGATGAAGAATGACATCAAACTTGCCACTTTTTAAATATTCATAAACTGAATTTGAGTCTAATAGGTTTAGTTCCTGCCTAGAAGGGGCCCAAACATCAAATTTTTCAGTTAATATGGGATAAATATTTCTACCAATGAAACCAGTTCTGCCAGTGATAAGTATTTTTTTCATGAAAACCTCGAATTTTATTATTGACTTAGTCTATCATAAAGCATGATTGCGAACAAATCTATATCATCATCTTTTCCATGTGCAGAATTAGCTTTGCGTGTTTAGTGGTATATAAAACAAGGTCATAATCTTGACTTCCGTCAAATTCACTATTTAAGGGACGTATGCATGAAACTCTTATATAATCTATTTGATTTCAACTGAAAAATATCTCTGTGCCATACATTGGTCTTTTTTGCGTTTTGAAATTCTAACATTTCCTGTGCTATCCCTAATGACAACACTATCTGATTCTATTGCCGTATTGTGTACTAAAGCATCAACTCCAATTGAAACTCTAGCCCCAATAGGTTTGTTCCCGATTATTTTAGCTCCAGCTCCCAAAAATAAACCTTTACCCAAACAAGGTGCTGGGTTTCCATTTCCATCTTCATCTGTATTAATTGTTACATTCTGGAAAATTACTAAAAAATTTGAATATGACGCATTACCGATAATGGTACCCACAGGATGTCCAAACAAAAAAATATCTGGCAGTCCTGATTTGTACGAGTAAAACAATCCGTTTAAAGTTTTATTTAAAAAGATTAATTTATCACACAAAGGCCTATTTTCAGATATTTTCCATAAACTATTGGATAAAAAAAACAAAAACTGACTATATTGATCAGAATGAAGATGTGAAAAATAAGCTTGTCCATCTTGGGAAAAGCCTCTTAAAGTAATATGTTTAAAACAATACTCTGTACGTTCAAGTGCAAGATCAATTGCCGAGTCTACATCTTGACCTTCAAACTTATATTTGTCAGGAAAATAAAGATTAAGTTGAGAAGATATATAATTTTTAAGTTCCGCTTTTGTAAGTGACGTAATCATGTAGCCATTATCCCTCCTTCATTTTACGTTTCTTAAACACCCACAGTTTATTCAGACAATAGTTCAAAGGGATTGTGAATGGCAAAGATATAAATGGTGCAATATACTTATTCAAATGTAGTATATCAATATATAGATATAAAAGAACTATACCTAAAAACAAATTTAAAGTATATACACTAACATATTTTATAGCTCGTCCAGGAGCTTTTGACTTTGCCTGGTTTTTAAAAACCCAAAAACAGTTCAGCAGGTATCCATTTAATACACTTAGCCCAAAAGAGGTTAAATTTGCTACCTGATGATGAACATTAAGATAAATTAAAAAAGCGTATATTAAATATGACAGTATCATATTGATAAGGCCAACAATAGAGAAATTTAAAAACTGCATTATCCAAGGGAATTTTGTGAAAATATGCTTAGTAAATGGAAAATACTTAATAATATAATCCGTTAGTTGTTCGTTACTCGTTTCTTCCATCTTCGGCCACCGTATCAAAATTAATTCGTTCTTTTTCAACTACTAAAGGTCTTTTGGTTACTCTTTGTAGAATTTCATAAATATATTCTCCAATAATGCCAACAAAAAGCAGTTGAATAGAGCCTAAAAAGAAGAGCCCGATGACGATAGGGGCTGTTCCAATATCAAAACTGTTCCAGAAAATAATTTTTAGTATAAAATAAAATAGTCCCACTAAAAAACATAAGCCAGAAGTCAAGAAACCCATGGTTACAGCGAATCTTAGAGGTGCTTTTGATGTATTGACAAACGAAGTTATGGCAGTATCAAAATATCTAATTAAATTATAGCTGGATTTTCCTGCTTTGCGCAGAGGTTGAACATATTCAAAAAATCCAATTTCATATCCAAAGTCAGCAATCAGGTTTCTGAAATTTGGAGAAGGTTCTTCTGCACTTCTCATTAAATCGACTACTTCTTTATCGTATAAACCAAATCCGGTGACGTGGTCATATTGAGGAGCGTCTGAAAAGCTTTTAATTAACTTATAATACAGAGACCTGAAAGCAAATTTTAATTTACTTTCCTCACTTTTATGCTTTTTTCCCCAAACAACTTTATAGCCTTGTTTCCAGAGCTTTAGGAACTCAGGTATCAATTCTGGCGGGTCCTGAAAATCACAGGCAAGACATATATTGCAGCTGCCTGTTCCAGCAAAGAAAGCATGGCTTCCAGAACGACCAGGTCCGAAATTCCTAGTGTTAAATATAACTTTAACATTCTTATCTTCTTTTGCAATGTTTTTTAATATTTCGCGGGTATTATCTTTTGAACAGTTGTCTATAAAAATGTTCTCATAGGAATAATCGGGTAACTCCTGCATGGTTTTTTTAATAGCCATATACATGTTGTACACGTTACCCTCTTCGTTATAGCAGGGGACAATTATGCTGATTCTAGTCATTTCTTACTCCTATCTTCTACAAATACTGCAAGCAGAAATTAAATCGGACATCTTCCCTAATAAGGCATCTTAGTAAATGTGTTTAAATTTTTGGGTGTGAGACGTACCTGATTCTAAAAAGAAGTTCTTGTCTGTATGTTGTCATATATTTTCAAATGATTATCCATTTCCCCTCAGAGGATTCCAAAATTCCGATATCTGCTCTTCCATACATTTTATAACATCACCGTTTGCAACAAATACTTTTGACCATTCTACGGTCTTTTCAACCGCTTTTTCTATATCCCAACGTGGTTCCCAATTTAGAGCCCTTTTTATCTTTGAACAATCAAGTTTCAAGAAATTTGATTCATGTGGACCTTCATTTTGACCTGTATGCCATGTTATTCCATCTCCCCAGTTTTTACAGAAAAGGTCTGCAAGTCTGCCTGTGGTAATACAGTCGCTATCGTTTGGTCCCACATTATAAGAACCTTGAAAATCAAAATTTTCATACTGCTTTTTTATAATTTCAAGATAGACGCTCAATGGCTCTAAAACGTGTTCATATGGGCGGACTGAATTAGGATTTCTAACAAAAATGTCCTTTTTGTCTTGTGCAGATCTTACACAGTCAGGAATGATTCTATCAACCGAAAAGTCCCCCCCACCGATAACATTGCCAGCTCTAGCCGTAGATACGGGCAATTTTCTCTCGCGAAAGAAAGAACGTTTATAGCTATTAGTAACTAATTCTGAGCAAGATTTGCTGTTGGCATAAGGCTCAAACCCATCTAGACTGTCGTGTTCACGATAGCCCCATTCCCACTCGTTATTATAATATACTTTATCGGTGGTTACATTTAAAACTGACTTGACACTGTTTGTAAGGCGAATGCAATCCAATACATTTACTGTACCCATAATATTTGTTTCATAAGTATAGACAGGGTCTTTATAGCTCTCTCTAACTAGAGGCTGTGCCGCCATGTGAATAACAATCTCTGGCTGTTCTTTTTCAAAAACCTCCATAAGTTTCTTAAGATTTCTTATATCCTCAATATACGATTTAACAATGGTGTCGATTTTACATGCATGATATAAACTTGGGTTTGTAATTGGCTCAAGTCCATAACCTATAACCTTGGCACCAACATCTGATAACACTTTGCAAAGCCACGAACCCTTAAAACCTGTGTGGCCTGTTATTAAAACAGTTCTATCTTTATAAAATGATAAATCCATCATTGTCACCATACTTTCCAAGGTGCGTTGTCTTCTCGCCATAGCTCTTCCAGTGTGTTTTTATCTCTTAGTGTATCCATGCATTGCCAAAACCCCTTATGTTTGTAGGCTGCAAGGTTATTGCTTTCTGCTATCTGTTCAAGTGGTTGTCTTTCAAAAATGGTATCATCGCCCTCAATATAGTCAAAAACTTCGGGTTGCAAGACCATAAAGCCACCATTAACCCAACCACCGTCTTCTACGGACTTCTCTTTAAAGCTTGTAATTGTATGATCTTTGTCAATATTTAAAACTCCAAATCTGCCTCCTGGTTGTATGGCAGATATGGTCGCAATCTTTCCATGTGATCTATGGAAACTTAGTAGAGCAGGGATATCTATATCACTGACCCCATCACCATATGTAAGCATAAAAGGCTCATTTCCTACGTACTCTTTTACTCTCTTTATTCTTCCGCCTGTCATGGTGTTAAGCCCTGTGTCAATAAGTGTTACCTTCCATGGTTCTGCAAAATTGTTATGAATAGTCATTTTGTTGTCGTTTGAAAAATCAAAGGTAATATCCGAATTGTGAAGATAATAGTCCGCAAAAAATTCCTTGATTGCATAAGCTTTATAACCGCAGCAAATGACAAATTCATGGAATCCATAGTGGGAGTAGTACTTCATAATATGCCATAATATTGGCAAATCACCAATTTCAATCAATGGTTTTGGTTTAAGATGTGATTCCTCACTTATTCTGGTGCCAAATCCTCCGGCAAGAATAACAGTTTTCATGACAGCCCCCTCTAATCTGTTAAATGTTATAAATATCTGGCTTATACTTTTTAAGGTTGTTTGGAAGAGACATCCATTTTATTACTTCTTCTAATCCTTGTCTTATGCTATATTCTGAGGTAAACCCTGTCAGTTCTTTAATCATAGTATTGTCGCAGACCAATCTCATTACTTCACTGCCAGTAGGTCTGATTCTCGATTTATCTTCTACATAACATGCATCTATGTTCATTATTTCTTTTACAATTTCAAAAACCTGTCCTACGCTATATTCTGTATTTGAACCTATATTTATAGTTTGTCCAACACACTTGTCGTTTTCAGAGAGAAGGATTAGCCCCTTGCAAGTATCCAAAACAAAATTCAAATCTCTTGTTGGTGTTGGATCTCCTAACTTTATCTCCTTTGTGCCATTCAATAATTGAGATATGATTGTAGGGATAAAGGCTCTTGCAGATTGTCTTGGTCCGTAGGTATTAAATGGTCTTGCAATTGTAACTGGCAGTTCAAATGAATTGTAATAGCTCATAGCCAAAGCATCCGCCCCAATTTTACTAGCACTATATGGAGATTGTGGTTGAAGGGGGTGAGTTTCGTCTATGGGAACATATTTTGCTGTACCGTATACCTCACTAGTGGACATTTGTATAACCTTGCTTACGTTATTTTTCAATGCCGCTTGGCAAATGTTCAAACACCCATTAACATTAGTATCTATGTAGCTGGCAGGTGCTACATATGAATATGGTATAGCGATCAAAGCCGCCAAATTGAATACGGTGTCAATTCCTCTTGTTATGTTGTCGCAGAGAAAAGAATCCCTTACATCACCGCTGACAATTTCAATGTCTTTTTTGCAATCAACGTCCTCAAGCCATCCCCAATCATTAGCGGAATTATAAATTGCAAGGGCTCTGACATTATATCCGTGTTTAACCAACAACTCTACCAAATGTGAGCCAATAAACCCATCTGCACCTGTTACTAATATATTTTTAGCATTCATAGATTTCACCTTTCTATTTTGCTTCATTTTACTAAGGAATTATAATAGTTTGACACTGTAAAAGTCAATGTATACACTCTTCTGATGTCGTTGTTCTGTGATAGTGTCACCCTATAACTGTTCTGAGATAATGTCACTATGGGACGGGAGATAATCACATTGACTAACACAGAGATGAAGAAAGTACTCGTTGTGGAAAAAATCTTAGATAGACAATTGACAAATGTGGAGGGGCAGCGGTGTTGGGGATAACTCCCCGCCAAGTTATACGCTTGAAGAAAAAGTACCTGGAAGGGGAGCGGCGGGAATTGTTCATCAGAACAGAGGCAGAAAGCCCGTTCATGCTTTGGAGGATAACCTAAAGGAACGTGTGGCCCAATCGTACACAAACAAGTATCACTGCAGTAATAGTTGTCATTTAGCCGAACCATTCGAAGAACATGAATCTATTACACTCAGCAGTCCGAGTGTTCGGCGGATTCAATTGGAGCGTGGCATGAAGCAAGCTAAGCAACGGCGGCGTAACAAGGCTCATCAGCCGCGCAAACGTAAACCTCAAGCAGGCATGCTCTGACAGATCGATGCTACGCCGTATGCGTGGCTTGAAGATCATGCTTCTGCCTTCGCTTTGCATGCAGCCATTGATGATGCCACAGGCACTGTCGTAGGGGCTATCTTCTGTCAGACAGAATGTCGAGAAGGCTATTCGCTTGTATGCAACAAGGAATCATCAAGTATGGGGTTCCTTTAGGCTTATATAGTGACCGACATACCATCTTCCGTTCACCGAACGAAAAATTATCGCTAGAGCAAGAGCTTGCCGGGGAAACTAAGCCTCTCTCTAACTTCGGTAAAGCGATGGCTGAACGTCACATTGAACACATCAAGACCGTAACTCCTCAAGCGAAAGGCCGCGTAGAACGACTCTGGGTAACCCTTCAGGATCGTCTGGTCATTGAATTGAGGTTGTTGGGTGTAACCGCGATTGAAGAGACAAACCAAGCCCTTCCGCGGCTCATTCAGAAGCATAACCGCCAGTTTGCAGTGAAGGCCACAGAAGCTGAATCCGCCTATGTGAAACTGGATCCGAGCATCAAACTAAGCTATATCTTTACCATTCGCGAGCACCGAAAGTTAGGCACAGGAAATACGCTCTCTTACGGCGGAAAGCTCTATACGTTAGCCAAGCCAGCTTCTTTTCCGTTCAGCACTAAAACGACTGTAGAGGTTCGTGAAACTTAGAAGGTAACCTCATTCTCTGGCATCAAGGTCAAGCCTTTGAGCTTAAAGAAACCGAAAAGGTGCAACGCATAAAGGAAATAAAAAAGGCGAGTTCTGCGCAGTCACGCAAACCCGCGGCAAGCCTTCCTTGGAGGGCTTGGAACACGGAACACTCTCAGAATAATATAAAAGCCAAAGCAGTCCAATCCCCTAAAATGGGGTCTTGGACTGCGCAGAAAGACATTTTCATGAACAAGTTAAGGTGACATTTTCTCAGATAATTGACAGGATGTAAGCCAGTGATGGCTTGAATAACCGGATTTTTTAAAAAATTCAATTTGACTTCAAATGAAAGTAGATGGGTTCGTGATTTCGCCGTAACAACGACTCCCAGTAACATTGTGTAATCCTCTATAATATGATAAAGTTCTTGTGTGTAGGATTATTTTACATGTGAGGATTTTATGAAACAGTTTGATTCGCTAACTGGCTTGTATTTTTTTGCCGCATTCGCTATTGTAATTAACTATTTAGAACCCGTAATATTCAAGATTGACAAAAGCGTACCGTTTATGAGTTTCTTTCATGGGCTGGCACTGCTCGGGATGTCGCTGTTTTTTATCCTGAGTGGGTTCATCATCCATTACAATTACAACAGCAAGATCATTACGTCCGAGGGCGGTACATATAACTTTTTGGGGGCACGGATTGCAAGAATTTATCCTCTTTTTGTTCTAGCTCTTTTCTATGATCTGGCTTCCGGAAATTTTCTACTATAACAGGAATGCCGCGGAACGAGCTAAAAAACCATAAGGCAATCCCCTACTTTCTGACAATGACACAAAGCTGGTTTTATTTGTTTATAGGCAACCATCCGATAGCATTTCCCTTTGAAAATACCCATGTTGCCTGGTCGATCAGTACAGAGTTTTCTTTTATCTATGCTATCCACTGATTTGTTTTTTGCTGATGAGATCTTCATCCCTGTAGTCAAGGTGGAGTGTTGCAATTTCATCATTTTTAGCAACAACGCTACTGTTTGCATGGGGCAGGCTGAACATGGAGTTCATCAATGGGTTTGGCAAAAACATACTGGGGATCATAGAAAACCCGAACGCAAATCATGGAGTGATGTTTGCAGATTGGTTTTTTATACATCGCCATATTCGAGAATATTTGAGTTTGTCATAGGGTGTAGCCTAGCGCATCTGTACATGAAAATGTCGGAGGGTCCAGTAATGCAACAGGAGCGCAACGTTTCGAAAATCCTGATTCTGATAGCACTCGCAAATATTACATTGTTGCTGTTTGGAAGCCTCTCTTCATTTCCGAAAGTTGCAAGTGTTATTGCCGCCATAAGTTTTACACCAAGTTTGGCGATACTAATATTCTGCTGTGCGAGGTATGAAAACTGGCTGACAAAACTGCTATCGAAGCCTATGCTGGTAACATTAGGTGATGCGAGTTATTATATATATATATCCTTCACATTATCATAATTCAGAAGTCGGCCGTACCTTATCCATTGTCAGGAACAGGAAAAATGTTCTACTGCTTACTTCGAGGTCTACAATCATTATTGTTGCTATACTGATCATTTCGGTGTATTCATACAATGTTTTTGAAGTTCCATCAAGAAAATTTGTAAGGAAAATGCTTGCCAACATAAAAGCAAAAAAGAAAAGTGATGTACGTGAAATTGATAGTTAAGTTGATAAAAAAGAACGGTACAGTTCTTTTTCATTTCATAATTAGGATACTATTACGATATACTTTTATCGTATCGCATTTTAGAAGAACAGCTTAAACAGAAGTTCTTTTTATATCTCCATATTGGTGCTAACCAGTAGTCCCCAATTATGCAATGAAGGAAGGTAGCAAATTGACAGGATTTGTATGAGAACCTGCTACCGAGCAATCTGGCATCCATTTTTGAACGGGACAACATTAAAGGTCAACCAAATACATCGCCATGCTCATTAGACACTGGGAATTGCCCTGATTTTTACAGTTCTTCTGTGTGGATTACGTGCTTGTTAGATTAGAATCACTGGCGTTCGAAATTCAGTTCAATTTTCCTCAAATGGAAGTAGATGGGTTCATGATTTCGACGTATTATAAACACAAGTTACACATTTACTAATGTTTTGTTTAAATGTATAATTCAGCTACTTTAATTTAAAAGGAGCACATTGATATATATGAAGAAGATATGTGTATTAACTGGGACTCGTGCGGAATATGGATTGCTTTATCACACAATAAAATCAATTGAAAAAAGTCATAAATTGCAACTCCAACTTATTGTAACTGGCAGTCACCTAAGCGCAAATCACGGATATACAATTGATGTAATAAAAAATGATAATATCAAAATCGATTGTGAAATAGATATGCTTATAGATTCAAAAAGTAAAAGCTCAATATCCAAAAGTATGGGGCTTCTAATGATACAATTATCTATGTGTTTCGATAGTCTTAACCCGGATATGATTCTAATACTAGGAGATAGATATGAAGCTTTGGTTTTCGCCACTTGTGCTATGTCCATGAATATACCTATTGCTCATATGCATGGTGGAGAAGCAACAGAGGGAGCAATAGACGAACAAATACGTCATGCAATTACAAAAATGTCCCATGTTCATTTTGCAACAACAGAAGAATACAAAAACAATATACTTAAAATGGGCGAACAAGCCTTTAGGGTGTTTAACGTTGGAGCACCTGTAATGGAAAATATACGCAACTATAATTTTATATCAAAGGAACAGCTAGAAAAAGAATTGAATGTGCAAATAGAAGAGCCTTTGTTTTTGGTAACATATCATCCTGTTACTCTGACGGATTCAAATGTAGAAGAACAAGTTAATAATTTATTGGACGCACTGGGACAGTTTAAAGGTACATTTATATTTACAGGTGCTAATGCTGATTTTGGTGGAAATATAGTCAATGGACTAATAAAAGACTATGTAAGTAAAAATGACAATTGTTATTTCTTCCAAAGCTTGGGTAGACTATATATGGACGTTTGCAAATATGCAAGTGTAATGATTGGCAATTCTTCTAGCGGTATTATAGAAGCACCTTGTTTCAAACTTCCCGTTGTTAATATTGGGGACAGGCAAAAAGGAAGGCTTAGACATGCCAATATAATTGATGTTGATTATAGCACAGATCAAATAGTTCAGGGAATAAACACAGCGTTACAGGACAAAAAATTTAGAGCGAAAATGGAAAGTATGCAAATACTATACGGCAACGGTACAACAAGCAGCAAAATCGTAGAAGTTTTAGAAAACTTAGAATTTAACGATGAAATGCGGTATAAATGTCTTGATTTCAGCTCGTTCAATTCATAGCAGGATATATTTCGGAAAGGAAGATTCAACCATGGCATTCATTCCTCTATCAGTTCCCAACATGGGAGAAAAGGAACAAGAATATGTTTTAGACGCTGTATCAACCGGCTGGGTATCTTCGGTGGGTTCTTATGTTGAACGATTTGAGCAGGGAATTACTTCTTATGTAAATACGCCTAATGCTGTGGCTTGTCAAAGCGGCACTGCTGGCCTTCACTTATCATTAATTGCCTTAGGCGTTGTGACGGGTGATTTGATAATGGTTCCAACTCTGACTTTTATTGCTGCAGTAAATCCCATTCGCTACATAGGGGCAGACCCTGTCTTTATGGACTGTGATGATTCACTTTGCATTGATCCCAATAAATTGCGTTCTTTCTGTGAAGAATGTTGCTATGTTAAGGATGGCACATTATTTCATAAAGATACCGAGCGTAGAATTCCAGCCATAGTTGTCGTTCATGTCTTTGGAAATATGGCTGATATGCCTGGAATTTTAAAAATAGCAGAAGAGTTCCATTTTAAAGTGCTTGAAGACGCAACAGAAGCATTGGGAACTAAATATTCAGAGGGTCCATTTAAAGGACGCATGGCTGGTACCATGGGTCATCTTGGCGTATATTCCTTTAATGGAAACAAAATTATAACAACCGGTGGCGGTGGAATGGTTGTTAGTCAAAATGCAGAAATACTTCAAAAAATCAAATACCTTTCCACTCAAGCAAAAAATGATGAGTTATATTTTATACATGATGCAGTTGGATATAACTACCGCATGACCAATGTTCAAGCCGCTATGGGCGTTGCACAATTAGAGCGTTTGGAATCATTTATAGCTACCAAAACAGAAAACTATAAATTGTACAAAGAATTATTAGGTGATATACCTGATATTACTATGATTCCTATGAGTGAGGGGATTCGTTCAAACTATTGGATGTATAGCGTTTGTTTTGAGAACAGTGATGTAAGAGATATGGCTTTAAAAGAACTTGATAAAAACAAAATACAGACTAGACCTGTTTGGGGATTGATTCATGAGCAAAAACCTTATGTTAATAATATCACTTATAATTTAGAAAAAGCCATTTTTTTTGGCAGACGCATACTTAATATTCCTTGTAGTTCGGGACTTACAAAAGATGATGTAAAAACAGTCTCAACCTTTATACACAAGCTACAATTATAAGAAATCCTATTTTAAATTGGCAAAAATCTTAGGAGGCTTTATTATGGAAGTTAAACAATATACAATATTACCAGGCACGACTGTTAGAGATGCTATAAAAAAAATAGATGAAAAAGGTAAAAAAATTATTTTTATTACCGATTCAAATCTAACTTTGCTTGGTATTTTTTCAGATGGGGATATGCGTAAATATATATTGCGTAATGGAGATTTGGACGCTCCAATTGAACTGGTTATGAATAAAAATCCTAAGGTTTTCAAGGATATACACGAAGCCAACAAAGTATCTAAAACCGAAAAACTGGTAGCTTATCCAATTACTGATAAAGACAATAAGTTTATAGATGTTCTATTTTGGAATGATGAAAAAAATCGTGTTACTACAGAAAAAACCTTAGCTGACATTCCGGTTGTTATTATGGCTGGTGGTAAAGGTACTAGACTTTATCCATATACTCAAATTCTTCCTAAGCCTTTAATACCTATCGGCGAATACACCATCTCAGAACGAATAATCAATAATTTTAAGCGTTATGGCTGCAACTCTTTTTCGTTTATACTTAATTATAAGGGAAGTATGATTAAGGCTTATTTTGGTGACCTTGAAAAGGACTATAATTTAAATTTTTTTGATGAAACCACTTTTCTGGGAACAGGCGGAGGCCTTTTCCTTTTAAAAAATAAAATTAAAACAACTTTTTTTCTTTCAAATTGCGATATAATGATTGATGCTGATTATGGCAGTGTCTATGAATTTCATAAGCAACAGAAAAATTTAATAACCTTTGTTTGTGCTTTCAAAAACTTTACAATACCCTATGGTGTTATTAATTTGGACAATGCTGGAAAAATTCAAAGCTTATTGGAAAAACCATCTTACTCTTATCTCACCAACACAGGATTTTATATAATCGAACCAGAAGTTATACAAGACTTAAAAGAAAATGAGTTTATAGATTTGCCAGACATTGCCTCAAACTATATTGAACAAGGCAAAAATGTGGGGGTTTATCCTATTTCTGAAAATGCTTGGCTTGATATGGGTCAGTTTAGCGAAATGCAGGAAATGCTTAAAGCATTAGGGATTGAATAATGGAGAAAATTATATTAATTGGTGGCGGTGATCATTGCAGGTCAGTTCTTGACACTCTGAGCAAAAACACTGATTTTGAAGTGTTTTCTATAGTAGACCATATCTCTAAAGTTGGTACTAATATTTACGGCTATGAAATAAACCACACTGACGATGATTTGCAAAGCTTATATGACAGCGGTATTAGAACCGCTTTTATAACAGTTGGCACTGTTGGTAACTTTAGCATAAGAGAAAAGCTATATAGTCGTGCTAAAGAAATAGGCTTCACTTTCCCTGTAATTATAGATAAAAGCGCAGTAGTTTCTAATTTTTCTAATATAAAAGAGGGAACATTTGTAGGAAAAGGAGCCGTTGTATCAATAGGTTGTACCATAGACGAAATGGCTATTATCAATACAGGGGCTGTTATTGATCACGATTCTACAATAGGCAAGTTTTCAGTCGTATCACCGTCTGTGGCCATAGCTGGAAGCGTTAGTATTGGTGAGTTTAGTTATATTGGAATAAATTCCACTGTTATTCAGAATACTAGTATAGGCAACGGTTGTTTAATAGGCGCAGCCAGTAACGTTGTAAAAAATATTCCGGACAATGTTAAAGCATACGGAAACCCTTGCAAGGAGGTTGGAATATGGAAAAGCAGGTCTTTATAATAGCTGAGGCTGGCATTAATCACAATGGCAGTATGGAAATAGCTAAAAAAATGATTGAAAAAGCAGCAGAAGCCGGGGTAGATGCTATTAAGTTTCAAACCTTCGTTTCGAAGAAATTAGTTTCTAAATTTGCAAAAAAAGCGGAATATCAAGTGAAAAATATGTCAACTGAATCAGATAGTCAACTTGATATGCTTGAAAAGTTAGAACTAAGCCCATCAGATTTTGCCTGTCTCAAAGAATATTGCAAAGATCATAATATAATGTTTTTATCAACTCCTTTTGATTTGGAAAGTATTGATGTTCTTAGAGATTTAGATATAAACCTGTGGAAAATACCTTCTGGAGAGATTACAAATCTGCCATACGTTGTTAAGATTGCAAAATTGAATCACCCAATAATAATGTCAACAGGTATGTGTAATATTGAGGATATTGAAAAGACATTACACATTATTAAAAAATTTAATTCACAGCCAATAACCATACTTCATTGTAATACGGAATATCCAACACCGCTTGAAGATGTTAATTTAAAGGCCATGCTAACATTAAAAAATATTTTTAATACTGAGGTTGGATATTCAGACCACACAGTTGGCATAGATGTACCTTTGGCTGCAGTTGCAATGGGAGCATCCATGATTGAAAAACACTTTACTCTAGATAAAAATATGGAAGGACCTGATCATTTGGCAAGTTTGGAGCCTGATGAATTATTGCAAATGGTTAAGTCTATCAGAAATATTGAAAGAGCAATGGGAGATGGGAAAAAAACTATCTCCTCTTCAGAACGCAAAAATATTGAAATCGCAAGAAAAAGCATTGTTGCTGCAAGACCAATAATTAAAGGTGAAATATTAAGTGAAGAAAATTTAACAACCAAACGCCCAGGCAACGGATTAAGCCCAATGGAATGGTTTAATGTTCTTGGCGTGCCAGCAAAAAGAGACTTTGCTGAAGATGAGCTTATAGAAATTTGAACAATTAAAACACTAATTTTTTTGGAGGCACCTGTGCAAACGAAGTCACCAAATGCTAAAAAACTAATTATAATTACAATAGCACTTATAACTGCCTTATTGGTACTGAGATTTGTTCATATAGATAGAGATTTACCCCCATGGGGATTAACATCCTATCAGCCAATTGACGAGGGCAGTTATGCCATGATGGCATTAAATAAAATTAATTACAACACGGTAAACCCCACGGGGGGGGATTTTGAATATGATTTTTATACTCCTCCGCATGTCAGAACGAATTTATTAGGAAATGCTTTTGATTATGTTGGCTTGACTATACTTGGGGATAACTATTATGGTTTACGTATTCCATACGTAGTATTTGGTATCATAAACCTTTTGCTTTTCTTTTTGATTGTTAGAGAAATAATTAAAAAATATGGCGACAATGATTTAAACAAAACATTCATAATGTGTGCAACTTTATTGTTGCTGGTTTCAAATTTTGTCTTTTTTATTGCTAGCCGAACTGTGGAACCCTCAATTGTTAGAATGATCTTTACACAACTGGTATTTTATTTATATCTAAAACTTGATAATAGTTATAGATTGAGATTTTTTTTGATGGGCTTTTTTGTAACGTTTTCGGTTTTCTTGGTATATATAACCAATGTATTTCTTTATTTGCCTTGCGGACTAGTTATACTCTATTTGTTGATTAATAAAGAAAAAATGAAATTTATTAAAGCCCTTCTATTCTTTATTCTAGGCTCTTTGCTCATGTATGGAATATGTGAGCTATATTATTTTACAGTTTGGAAAACATCTGCTTTGTTCAATATGTTTAATGCAGTATTTGATTTTTCATCATCTGCTGGCTATTCATCAGTCATATCGATTAAAGCTATAATTAAAATTATAATTAGGTTTTTTAGCGCTAATCCAATTCTATATAATTTAATCGTTATATATACATTTTTGCTATTCCTGCCAGTCTCAATTATTACCTTTATTAAAAAGAAAGATACAGTGCTTCTTTTTCTACTTACGGCTATTTTAGGCTTTTTATTGCAAACAATAATTTCAGAAGACTATATTACTAGAAAACTAATTCTTCTCTATCCATACTTTATATTTATGGCTATAATTTCTTATTTGTGCAGAAAAATTATTTTCACAAATATTAATAGTATCTGTGAGAGTTTTAATAACTCTAAACAATTTAATGTACTTTCGAAAAAACCATATTTAATAAAACTGATAGTTGGATTATATTTAGTATTCATTATTCTGACAGTATTCATTCTCTTTACTTATCGAATTATGTTTACAAATGATATTTCGAGGCTAGATTATGACTCTCTAGATAAATTACTTTTATTCATATTAGGTTTTGCACCATTTACTGTTTGTCTGTGTTTGATGCTATATGATCTGTATAAGAATTCAATAATAACTTTAAGAAAAAAAAGTATTGTAATAGCCGTTTTGACCTGTGTCATTCTGAATATTAGCTTCATTGCTAAATATGTAATTATTAATCCAACATTTTCGGAACGCGACACAATGATTGAACTGGGTAAGCTTGCAGGAAATAACTATGTATTAGGTGAATATGAAAATGGATTTACCCTTTATAATAACATTCGACCTGTGCTTAATACATATCATAAGCTTAAAGAATATATGGAGGAGAACCAAAATCTACTCTATTTTGATTACTCCGATAAATATTCCAGTGCCAGTATGAGAAATTTCTTCGATAATATAATTTTTGAGAACAGTGACTATTCTATTACGCTCATAAAAGAATTTCCAAGAGAATTCAACACATACAGAGAAAATAGAGCAATGGCGTTATATAAGGTAGTTCCAAAATATGAAGCAGTTAAAATAATGAAGGATGAATACTACCGTTGGTTCTCTGAAGAAAAGAAAAAAGATGTTTCTAAAAAGGGCAAATCCCCTATGGAAAATGCTTATCCAGACGTATATTCAAATTATTATGGTGATGTTGAGTATCCTGTATATGTAGATATACATGGAGATATATACGGAAATGTAAACGAAGAAATATACGGAAATGTATTTGGGGATATATACGGTAATGTTAATAAAAAAATACATGGTAAAATTTACGGAAAGATTTATGGCTCTAATAATGCAGAATAACATACGCCGAAAACTAAAATTCTGAAATACAAGATACCATATTATCTCTTGAATTAAGTAACATCCTTTAAAAAGATGTTGAGCAGGGAGTAAATGTTTTAATGGTTATTATTGGGAAAAATGGGATAATCTTTACTTTGGAGACATATTATGACATAAAAACAGCCACATATATTAATGCGTTAGCAACTAAAATAAAAGAATGAATAATAGGAAGTTGAGTGTGTTTGCATTGGAAAAAATATTTGCGAACATTAAAAAATATTGGTTTATTTGGTTGCTATTGGGCATGAATATGCTGTTTTTCTTTAATATTGTCGTTTCCAGGGTTATATTCGGAAGATATAACCCTGCGACGTCAATATCCATGACTACCACACTAAAAAGCAGTATTATAATATGTTGCTTTGTTTTTTTATTGTATGGATTATACCGTTATTTTAATAAAATCTGTACAAATGGAGATTATATTAATTTGCTCATAGAGCAAAGATATTTAGTTTCCTGTGCTTTGTTTATATTTACTTTAATCTTTTCATTGAATGGCTTTTCCTTTAGTATATGGGATCGATTTGTAAATACCGAAAACGGCATAAATATAATATTTGGCATGTGGCGTGATATAACGAGCGATGTGTGGGGCATAGCCCTACCAGCAATATTTAGCCAGATTGATAACGGATTTCCCCTCTATAACAAGGATATAATGACACAGGGAGCAAATGCAGTTGTAATGGGGCTTCCGGTTTGGGATATAACAATGATCTCTAAACCGTTTATGTTGGGCTATTTATTTTTTGGCAAGACAATAGGTATGAGCTGGCATTATTTTTTGAAACTCTTTGCGCTCATTTTGTCATCTTATGAGGTTTGCAACTTTTTCTCTGGCGGCAGGAAAAGGCTATCAATGCTTTTTGCTTTATTAATTGCCTTAAATCCTGCTATGCAGTGGTGGTTTGGGCAAGGACTAGTTGATATAATAATATATTTCCAGGTTTGTATTGCTTCGTTTATTTTATACATAAACAATCCAACCAATTTAAATAAAAAAATTCTTGCTGCTTTACTATTGCTTATAGGTGGTGCAGGCTTTTTACTGGCTATGTATCCCCCATTACAGGTTCCTCTTTCTTATCTCTTTTTGATGATTGTTGCATATGAGCTTAGTTCCAAAAGGGATTTAATAAAGTTTAATAAGAATGATTTAATTATTTTTATAGTCTTGCTTCTGTCAGTTATGCTTGTAGCATATAGATTTTTTGTAATATCCAAAGATGGTTTATTGCTTATTTCACAAACGGTATATCCAGCGTCTAGAGCGTGGTCGGGTGGGGGATATAATCCCGAATACATTTATTATTATTTCATGCAATGGCTATTGCCTATAAAATCAAGCAACATTGCCAACAACTGTGAAGTAGCAGGGTTCATACCATTTCTGCCTGTTATACTAATTGTATTTCCTGTTATAATATATAGAACTGGCAGGTTATTTTATAAGGTCTTGTATGGTTATGAACTGTTTTTAATATCTCTACTTTTCATTGAATATCCTGCTTTTATTTTAAAATATAGCTTGTTTTCCTTTGTGACACCAAACCGACTAACCATGATAATTGGTCTTATTTCTATATATTTATCAATAATTGCTGTTACTGAATTTTCCAAGTCAAAGTGGCTTAATAAGAGAATGGCTGTGTTAGTTTCTTTGGCTGTGGTTCTAATAGTTGCATTTTTTACTTTAAGATATAGCGGAGGAGGATTTCTCAATTTTCTTGGAGTTGCCGCTATTGTACCAATTGGAATGACAGTTTCATATTTTGCATTATTTTCCTTCTCCTTTGCTAGAGGCTATAAGAAAACAGCAATGTTTTTAGTATGCGCTATGGTTGTAGTTAGTGGTTTGACAATAAATCCAATAAGTATAGGAACAGGGTCATTTTTTACAAGTGGACTATCAAAAGAAATAGTTAAAATAGAAAGTGAAAACCCAAATAAACTATGGGCTTTTAATGCTGAATTTCCTTACAGCAACTATCTTTTAGCAAATGGAATACGATCTATAAACGCTATCAATTCATATCCTGATTATGAGAAATGGAAGCAATTAGACAAAGAGGGGGCATATGAAAACATATATAACCGATATGCTCATACTGGCGTAGAGTTGACGAATGACAAAACAGATATATTGCTAATGGCACCAGATTCAATTAAAATAATTTTAAATTCAGAAGATGCGAAAAGAATGGATATAGAATATATTGTCTCTAAAACAGATTTATCACATTTTGGTTATGATTTAGTGTATAATGATAGCGTTTCGGGGTTTGGGATTTACTATCATAAGCAATAGAATTAATTTGATGTAAGAGTGAGTTGCCATATGAGACTTGATTCAACACTAAAAAACAGTATATCGGGTTTAATATATCAGTTTTCCTATGTTATATTCGGTTTTTTAAACCGTATAATTTTTATACGAACTTTAGGTCTTGAGCTAACGGGATTAAATACAACAATCACAAGCATTTTGGGGCTTATGACCCTTGCGGACTTGGGCTTAACGTGGGCTGTATCTTATAATTTATATTTACCTCTTGCAAGGCATGATAAAGTGCAAATATCAGCTTTAATGAACCATTTGCGGCGAGTATATATTTTTCTTGCGGTATTTACACTAGTAGCAGGCATTGTTCTAACCTTTTTCATTGGAGATATTATTGAAATAACCCTAAGCTTGTCATATTTGCGTTTGGTATTTGCATTATTTGTACTTGAAAGTGTAGTAACATATTTATTTTCATATAAATCTGTTATTTTGATATCTGACCAAAAAAATTACGTATCCACCATGTTTGAAGCTGGCACAAATACGGTAATATTGATTGTTCGCATTATTGTATTAATATTGACGAAGGACTATGTTTTATATATATGTTCGGGCATAATTATCAAAATAGCAGGAAATATATTGCGTTCTAACTATGTAGACAGGGCTTATCCCTTTCTTAAAGAAAACAGAAAAATACCTTTACTGCCAGAACAAAAACAAAAAATAATAAAAGACACAAAAAATACTGCAATTTATAGTATATGCGCAGGGTTGGCAACATATAAAGATTCGTTGGTAATACAGGTTTTTGGGGGATTGGTTACTCTTGGTCTATATACTAATTACTTTCTAATACTGAACATAGCAAACGGTGTTGCAGGACAATTTGTTGATTCATATAAGGCAAGCCTTGCAAATCTTTATGTCACCAATGGCAAGGAAAGAGCCTATGAAATATTTAAAAAAAGCACATTTATATGTTTTTTCGTGGTTTCTATAGTAGCTTGCGGATTGTATGCCCTCATGGGTGATTTTATTTCCCTTTTCTTAGGGGATCAGTACAAAGTAGTTGATTTTTCAATAGAATTGGCTGTGTTGAATCTTCTGCTAAATTTGCTATTCGACCCATTAAAGAAAATAATTAATGCAGTAGGGTTGTTTGAAAAAGATAAGATAAATGCAGTAATAGAAGCGCTGTTGAGCGTTTCTTGCTCCATAATATTGGGTTATTTTTATGGTATGACAGGAATTTTTGCAGGTACGGCAATAGGTATTATTGTATGCTCTTTTTTAAGGAGCAAGTATATTTTTAAAAGTTTCTTTGAGCTAAGCTATGTAAAATATTTAAAGTTAATTTTTATATACTTATTAATAACGGTAATGGACGTTGCTGTTTCAATTTATATTTGTAGCCTTTTTGATATAAGCAGCAAAATCATTGGCTTTATTGTTAAATCAATGATATGTATAGCTATTCCCTGTGTCATTAATTCTATTATTTTTAGAAATTCAAATGAATATCAGTTTTTAAGAAATATAATAAAATATTCGATCAAGCGATAGGCAAATGTAGGAAAAAGGAATAATCGTAAGGACAGTTAATAAACCGGAGTTCAAAAGGGTACGAAAATTCTCATACAAGAAGTACATGATCCGCAGCGTTTTGGAGTTGCTGAACTGAATGGTAATAAAATTGTATCAATTAAAGAAAAGCCTGATCAGCCTAAAAGCAACTATGGCATTTATATGTACGACAGTACCATATTTGATATTGTTAAAAAATTAAAGCCATCAGACCGAGGTGAACTTGAAGTCGCTGATGCAAACAATGCGTATATTCAGCGCGGTGAACTGACTTACGATATCCTCAAAGGCTGGTGGACTTACGCTGGCACACATGCCTCTTTAGCGAAAGCTAATGAATTAGCCAATAACATTGTGTTTGGTAAGGAATTTGGTAAACTAAAATTATAAGCGTAATATTTCTAAAGAATTAAAATGAAGTAAATAAAAGCGTTAGCCGTGGGGAGAAAACTCAATCGTGGAGCAGCAAAAAATTTGCATTCTATTATCTACATATAACGGTGAAGCTTATTTGCAGGATTTTTTGGATTCATTATTACAGCAAACATATAATAATTTTCATCTATATGTTCGTGATGATGGATCGAGTGACAATACAATTGAGTTAATCAAAAAATTTAAGGTATCTCATCCTCAGACTATTCTTATTGAGTCGAATCAAAACGTCGGAGCTTGTATGAGTTTTTGCTTGTTGTTGCAGTTTGCACTACAAGAAACCCGCAATCAGTACTTTATGTTTGCTGATCAAGATGATATATGGCTACCGGAAAAGCTCGAGGTATCCTTAAACAAGATGCAATCCAGTGAGAATAAGAATAATAAGCTACCTGTATTAATTCATACGAATTTAAAGGTTGTAGACGTCACGCTTAGGGAAATTGCACCTTCTTTTTGGCTATACCAAAATTTAGATCCAAGTAAGGATTCAATAAATAGACTACTCGTCCAAAATGTGATTACAGGTTGTACGATGATGATAAATCGATCACTAGCGGAAAAATGTGTACCGATCCATCAAGACGCAATCATGCATGATTGGTGGATAGGATTGGTTGCTAGTGTTTTCGGGGAAATTGTACCGCTACATCAGAAAACAGTCTTGTATAGGCAGCATTTTGATAATAATGTTGGTGCTAAGAAGTTTAATCTTCAATATGTTGTTAAGAAAGCATTTGAAAAGGAATACACGCTAAGACCGAATTTCTTGCAGGCAGAGAATTTTTTGAATTCCTATGGTACGAAACTTGACCAGGTTCATAAAGAAGTTATAACGGAGTTTTTAAAGCTTGAAAGGGCAACTTATTTAAAAAAAGTTTTTACAGTGCTCAAACATAAATTTTTTAAAATTGGTTTTTTAAGGAATGTCGGATATTTATTGAAATTATAATTAATATTATAAGAGGTGCTCTCCGTGCAAGTTATTTCAACAAAGCTTCAAGGACTGTAAATTATTGAGCCCGATGTCCATGGTGACAATCTTTTTTTTATGGAAAGCTATAGTAGCCGAAAATTCGCGGAACATGGGATTGATTTTCCTTTTGTACAAGATAATCATTCATTATCCGTAGAAACGGGTGTCCTGCGCGGTTTGCATTATCAGCTAGATCCAAAAGCCCAAACAAAGCTTGTTCGAGTGGCATCTGGAGCGATTTTTGATGTTGCGGTTGATATTCGCAGGGAATCACCTACTTTTGGTCAATGGGTTGGGGTTATTATCAGTGAAGCCAATAAGTGCCAGCTTCCTGTTCCGAAAGGTTTTGCTCATGGGTTCTGTACGATTGTGCCGAATACACAAGTATTTTACAAAGTTGATGACTACAATTCACAAGAGCATGATCGCGGTATTATGTGGAATGACCCGGCTCTTGATATTGATTGGCCAACTTCCAAACCGATTCTTTCGGATAAAGATCAAAAACACCCGCTGCTGAAAGACACAGAGATCAATTTTTAGAAGAGGGAGAAAGCAGCAGAGCCTTGGCCTGCAGGTTATTGCAATAACAGATCAAGTTAAAGATACCTTTGACGGAGTTATAGAAGCTCAATGGATTGGCCATGAGATTGGCGCAGAAGTATAATTTCCGAAGTAGAATTAAGCACCAAGTATAAAGGTAAAACAATAGATATTCTAGGGCACCAGTTGACTAAGATTGAGGAATTAAATCAACTTCTGACAAGAGTGCGCAGGACAAGGGAAAATCGTGCGCGAGTGATTATTGAAAAGTTTTCCGAGATTGGTATGAACATAATAATGGACGATATTTTGGAGTTTAGTCAGGGCGGTATCGTTGCACGTCCGCATAATGCCAAAGCGATTATTACGCCAGAGGAAGGCCTTCAACTTCCTCCTGGTACATAATTAGCCTCTTGGCATTCGCCAAGGCAGATGGGACAAGGGGTTCCTTGAACCATCAAACTTGCTAGGGCTGCCCCGAAAGTAATTTTAGCTACTGCTCGTTCAGCCCCGTTCTTTATTTGCCAAGATATTTGTGAAATCAACCGCTATGCAAGGGGTTAACCTTGCATAGCGGTTATGCTTTTGTTGCATATTGCTGCTTTTTTCAGCAAATTGTGGGCAAGCGAAAGCCACCCGACCTCTAAGCCTACTTTGGGTAAGCCGCGAAGCAGGAATCGACGGAAGCCCTGGTTGTTTTCCTCTGACCAAACACACTTTCACATTCTATCATCCGACGCACAGATAGGGCTCTGCCTTCTTCACTCCATAGTTGTTCTCTAGCTTGTTCTTTGTAGCGAAGATAGGCTATACCTATTCTAAATTCTCTGTTGCCTGCCGCTTTCGTGCATTTCTCATATGCGGGAATATTGGACGATTGAGAACCTGGAAATTACAAATGACGCTGCATTGCCGGACAAAAGAAACGGAATTTTCGTTCATGGCAACGAGTCCGGCTCGACAGGCGCACCTTTGCATGGCATTCAACTGCTGAATCTGGATGTTCATAACCTAAAAGGCATTCACAAAAGCACCGATGGCGACGTTTGGCGATCAGCCGCCATACAATTTTACGGCATTTTTAACGATGTGCTCGTATCAGGCAACAATGTGCACGATGTAACGAGCGGGGGCATTTTCCATTTTTCTGAAGGCACTTCCGATGGAATCGTCATAAGCAACAATATCGTCAACAAAACGGGACGTGACGGAATTATCGCAGCGCAGGCCAAAAGCGTGCTGGTCGAGTACAATACGGTTTTGGCCGCCGGGATCAACGGCTAAGGGTTTAAATGGATTGCGGGCATGTTCCCGACTTGCGTAGAAAATGCCACTTTTCAATATAACGAACTGGCCAGAACAGTGAAAGAAATTTCAGACGGCCAAGGGCTGGATTCGGACATTTACAATGGCGGCAGCATCGTGTTCCAGTACAATTACAGCCACGACAATTTTTTCTGACCATTGCCAACGATATTTACTGTCCGGCTTGTTTTATCAAAATAAGCAGCGACGGCGGCACAGACTACAGCGAGGGCGCGAAAATATGGAACAATATTTTGTTTGGTGCCGGAGGCATGTACCAGTAGGATATTGTATACGATTTCAACGTTTATACCGGGACCGGCGCTATCCCCGACGATCCTTATTCAATCACAGCGGATCCGTTATTCGTGGCTCCGGGGCAAGGCGGAGATTGGAAGACAGGTCTCGACGGATACCATCTGAAGCCGGAGTCGCCGGCGCTGAACGCCGGCAAAGCAGTACCGGGCAACAGCGCAAAGATTTCTGGGGCAATCCGTTGTACTACGGGCAGCCCGATATCGGCGCTTTTGAATACCAGGCAGCCGACAATAAACCGCCGGGCGGAGCCGCCGGCCAGAGGCCGACAAACCTGGTGCTGAACCCCGATTTTGAAATTGCAACTACAGGCACTGTGCCCTGGTCTTATGGCTATGGGGACGCGGCTTCTCCATTTTCTTTTACGACAGAGCAAAACCATACGGCAAACGGCATCCAATCCATGAAGCTGTCGGGCAAGGGTGGCTATAGAGGAATCAGGCAGGGTATCAGTGTAAAACAAAACACGGATTACATATTTTCCCTTTATGCCAAAACGAACAAAAACGGGGATTCCACGAAAGTAGTCGTATTCAAAGTGCTGGATACGGCGGAGAAAACGATAGGGCAGACGATTATCGGAAACAGCGGCGATTGGAAGTTATTCACGATAAAAGTGAACAGCGGCAGTCTTACGCGTTGCGAATAGCGCGGTGCTGGACGGAGGCATAACAGGCTATTTCGATGCTTTCAGTGCTGCTCCGCGGATTCTGTGGCCTCGGTGTGGCCTGACGGAAGCCTGCCACGGCAGCGAATGTGGGCCCCGCGTCGCTTACTTTAAACTGGCCCACAGCAGCGGACAATGTAGGCGTCGCTCAGTACCGGATTTATGCGGAAGGGCGTTGGCTCGCCACCGAAGCGGGAAATGTGTACGCTTGCGATGTATCCGGACTTGCGGAAAACACGAATTACACGTTCAAAGTAACGGCTGGCGACAGCGCCGGGAATTGGAGCGCAACCGGTTTGACTGCATCGGTAAGAACGGCGGATGCGACTCCGCCAACCGCTGCCATTACCTACAGCAGCATTGCTCTGACAAGCGGCAGCGTGATTGCGACGATGACGCCGAGTGAGCCTGTAACAATTACAAACAACGGGGGTTCAAACAGCTATACGTTTTTGTATAACGGCAGCTATAAGGTGAACATGAACATGTGGTGGGGCAACAACGGCGCCGAATATCGTCTGTATGAAAATGGCGTGCTCATCGATACGCAGACGCTGACCGATCAAACGCCGCAGGCGCAGAGGCATCAGTGACGACGATTGCGAACAAGCAGCCCGACACCTATAAATATCGGGCCGAGCTGGTCAACTATGCTGGAGTCGCCTCCAGCGAACGGGTGATCGTACAAGTGAAAGGATAGCGGCCTGAGTAAATCGCTGTAAGCGCTAACAGCATTGCAGGCACTGCATTAATATTGCACAAAAAGCCTTGATGATCAAGGCTTTTTGCTTTTTTTGCGGTCGCGATTGCAGTTGGCTTTTAAAAAAGAAGAATTCTGAAGAATGATGTCGAATCTGTGATATAGTAAATGTTGGATGGATTCTTTTGAAAGGATGAAGAGTGTTATGCCCGATAATCCTTTTCCAATTAGTGCCCTCTATTTTCTCATTGCCATGTTCGGTTTGTACGCCGTTTTAACGTATTGGTTGCATGCGAGAAAAGCGAGACTTTCGAAAGAATATCAAGATTTGTTTCTATCGTTACATAATAATGATTTGACGGCTATTTTTTCTTTTGATGCGGAAGGACGCATTACCCGAGCTAACGAAGTGGGATTGTCTGTGTTCGGATATGCTTTTGCTGAAATTGAAAATACCGATATAACGGATCTGTTCCGGTCCGACGCTGCTTTCCACGCGCGTTTAAAAGATATGGTTGCAAATCCGCGGCAGTATGCGGAAACAAGCAAGCGGCCGCTCTCCGCAGCGTGTACATGCAAGGACGGCAGGGTCATTTATTTAGACGTATCCGTCGTTTTCCGTTTGCAAATGGGGGGACATAAGGGAGGCTTTCTTCTCGCGCAAAATGTGACCGAGCAGAAAGTATCCGAGCAGTTGAAACACGAACAGGCTCAAATACTGGAGACGATCGTTCAAGGAACATGCATGAACGAGATCATGCACAGCATTGTATCGATCATCGAAAAGAATCATCAGAACCGGATTTGTTCGATTTTGCTCGTGGACGAGGAGACAAATACGCTGCATACGGCGTCGGCGCCTTCGCTTCCGGCGGCGTATACCGCTTTTATTAACGGAAGCCGCATTGCGTCTGATGTCGGTTCTTGCGGCAAAGCCGCATACTGCGGTGAAACGGTTATCGTGGAGGATATTGCAACCGATCCCTTATGGATCGGTTACAGCGAAATTGCGCTGGAGCACGGCCTTCGCTCCTGCTGGTCTACGCCTATTTTTTCGCACAGCGGCAAAGTGCTGGGTACATTCGCGATGTACGCCGGAACGGTGTCCAGACCGGAGCTGCGCCATGTCGAGAGTCTAGAGGGCTATTCCAGGCTTGTGGGCATGGCAATTGACCATAAGCGATCGGAAGACAAGCTTAGGGAAAGCGAATTTCGGTACCAGCTGATCGCCGATAATATGTCCGATTTCATCTGTCTGCGCGATATAACAGGCAAGCTGACCTTTTTGTCCCCATCGTACCGGAAATTTACTCAGAATGAGCAAATCTCGATGCAATCTTTGATTCATGAAGAAGATTTGCCTAAACTTATCGATCACTATCAGAGAAGTATTCGCGAGCGCAAATCTCTTACGCTGGAAGCAAGAGTTTGGAGTGTGCAGGAAAATAGCTATGCATGGTTGGAGACCCATATCAACCCGATTATGAACGTCGAAGGCGAAATCGAGTATGTTATGTTCGTTTCCAGAGATATTACCGCCATTAAAAATTATGCTCATTCCTTGGAGCAAATGGTTTACTTCGATTCGTTGACGGGATTGCCCAACAGGCGGTTTATGACGTTGAAAGTGGCCGAGCAAATAAAGCGCGTTAAAGACCGGAAAGAGTCGTTTGCCCTGCTCTATTTGGACTGCGATCGGTTCAAAAATTTGAACGAATCGCTAGGTTATGAGGCTGGAGATTATTTTTTGCAGATGATGGGGGCCCGGCTTAAAGAATGTATGCTGGAGCAGGACACCGTTGCTCGCGTAGGGGGCGATAGTTTTATGCTGCTTCTGTCGGGCCTTCATGCGGAGGAGGAGGCTTTGCAGGTAGCCGACCGGCTGCTGAATGCCTTGCGGAAGCCTTGGGAAATTAACGGGGAGGTGTTTTACTTAACCTCCAGCATCGGTTTGGTTTATTACACGGGGCAAAGCGAGTCGGAAATGATGCAGCAGGCGGAGGTTGCCGGTTACAGCGTCAAGCGCTCTGGCAAAAACAATTTTAGAATTTATCAGCCATTTGCCGAAAGAACGGCGTCGTACAACTCGTTTTTGCTGGAAAAAAATCTTGCCGGCGCGTTGGGCCGGGGCGAGTTCGAAGTTTGGTACCAGGCCCAGGTGAACAACCAAACGGGGGAGATCGTCGGAGCAGAGGCGCTGCTGCGCTGGAACCATCCTCAGTGGGGGCTTATCTATCCCGGCGAATTCATACAATTGGCGGAAGATACGGGCCAAATCGTAGAGATCGGGTTATGGGTTTTGAAGTCGGCCTGCCTGCAAATGGTGGAATGGCAATCCAAAGGGCTGCCGAGGATGCATATTTGCGTCAATATTTCTCCGCGGCAGCTTCATGAGCCTGGATTTATTTCCGCGGTCCGGAGAGTGCTGGTGCAAACCGGGCTGGACCCCGGGCTTTTGTATCTGGAAATTACGGAAGGCATGCTGCTGCGGGACGATCCCGGAACGCTTGAGCTGCTGAATCAATTGTGCCAAACCGGCCTTCATCTATCGGTTGACGATTTTGGGACAGGTTATTCATCTTTGTCTTACATTAAAAGCTACCCGATTGATCTCATAAAAATCGACCGCTCTTTCATCCGGGATATTCCTCACGATTCCGATGATATCGCCATTATTAAAGCGATTATCGACATGTCGAAATCGATGGAAATTTCCGTGCTGGCGGAAGGGACGGAGAGCAGGGAGCAGGTTGAATGCTTGCGCGAGCTCGGCTGCGAAGTCGTGCAGGGCTATTTGTACGCCAAGCCGATGAACGCGGAAATTTTCCGGCATAAATACGCGGAAATAGCCGATTATGCCAGAGATATGGGAAAAAGCACCTTCTAACGGCGGTTAGAAAGGTGCTTTTTTTGCGTTGTGCCGGCTCTTATCTGGCGGCAACGGTTTCTATATCTTTGACGCCTTGATAGATCAAGTTGAACAGATCCTCGATTTGAGATTCGTCGATGCAGGAGAATGCGACGCGAAGGTCCGTTTCTCCGAGTGCGATCGTGCCAACGCCGTATTGCTCAATCAGGTGAGGGCGCAGCACTTTCGCATCGACGGTTTTCAAGTTCAGGCACATGAAGTAGCCGGAATTGAACGGATAGTAGCTCCATGCATCATCGAATTTGCCGCTGTCGAGGACGGCTTTGGTGCGGTTGGCGCGGCCTTTCATAATTTCGAATTTTTCTTGTTTTTGTTCGCTGAACTCAGGCGAATTCAAGGCGTGCAGCACGAACGTTTGCGACGGGTGCGGTCCGCTGGAAATCGTGGCGCGGATAATGCCCATCGTTTTTTGTTCCAGAGCGGCGAGAAGCGCATCGCTGCCGCCGGCGTAAGTGATGAAGCCTACGCGGAAGCCCCAGACGTATTCTTCTTTCGTCGCGCCGTCCACTTTGACCGCCAATACGCGCGGATGAAGACCGGCCAACTGTCCGAAGAGGGACTCCTGCAAGGAACCTTCGAAGAAAAGGCCGAAGTAAGCGTCGTCCGTCAACGCTACGACGTTAATGCCCGCCTCTGCGGCTTCGCGGATCGCTGCGGCGATTTCCCGGCCTTCCTGCGCATCAGGCGTATACCCGGTCGGATTGTTCGGGAAGTTCAGAACGACGATGGCTTTGCCTTTCGACTGTTGAGCCAGCAAAGCGTCGCGCAGTCCCGCTGCGTTAAACCGGTTGTGCTCGTTATAGAGCGGGAAATTGACGATTGTTGCTCCGCGGCGGATTTCGAAAGTCAATTCGTAGTTATCCCAGTTTTTGTCGGGAATGATAACGGCATCGCCCGCGTCCGCGAACAAATCGGCCGCGATGCTGAGCCCATGGGTAAGAGCGTTGGTGACGATCGGATTGCCGATCCGTTTGTCCGCGATGCTCGGATTTTCCTCGAGCATTTTTTTGCGCCAAGCGGCGCGCAGCTCCGGTTTGCCGGCAGGAGGAGCGTATTCATATATATCTTTTGGCGCGTAAGTGGAGAGGGTGTCTTGGATGACCTTCAAGTGCATAGGCTGTCCATTTTCAATGGCGATACCGATAGTAGCATTGTATTTCTTGGCTTTCGCCTTGGCTTCAGCGGATTGGCTGAGAATGCCTTCCTTCGGAAAGTAAATGGATTTGCCTAATGCCGAAAGCATGTCGTACACGTGAGAATTTTCACGTTCCAAGGTCTCGTTTAACTGTCGTGCCAGAGGATTCATAGGTTAGGGTCATTCCTT
The DNA here is from genome assembly GCF_057749925.1 of Paenibacillus sp. sgz302191. Classification (NCBI taxonomy): domain Bacteria; kingdom Bacillati; phylum Bacillota; class Bacilli; order Caryophanales; family Paenibacillaceae; genus Paenibacillus; species Paenibacillus sp. sgz302191. Next base: position 8,405 of record NZ_JBYLHY010000044.1, on the reverse strand, counting down.
CCAATGAGCTTTTCATTTTTAGGAATTATTATATCATCTTCGAAAGGGAACGTCACGGCGTACGCCCATTTTTTTTGTTCAGAAAGTTTTCCAGCCGTTCTTTCACATCGGGCCACTCCCGATCAATGATGCTGAACATGACCGTATCGCGGATGTAACCGTCGTGCAGCACCCGATGCTGCCGCAAAACGCCTTCTTTGTGCGCGCCGAGCCTTGCTATGGCGGTCTGCGAACGAAGATTGCGAAGATCGGTCTTGATTTGCACCCGTACGGTGCCCAGCGCCTCAAAGCAGTGGCGGAGCAGCAAAAACTTGCATTCCGTATTTACGCGCGTCCGCCATACGCCGGGATGGTACCAGGTGTGGCCGATTTCCAGATGGCGGTGGGGCACGGAAATGTCAAACAGCCGCGTGCTGCCGACGAGCTTGTTCGTATCTTTATCAAAAACGCTGAAGGGAAGGCCGAGGCCCGCCTCCTGCTCTTGCAAGGCATGCTTGACGAAGCGCTGCAAAGCGGCCGGCTCGAGCAGCGGTTCCATATAAGTCCAGATGGCCGGATCGCCCGCCGCTTCCGCGAGACCTGACAGGTGCGACAGTTCCAAAGGAAGGAGGATGACGCGCTCTCCTTCCAGGGTAAGAGGGGTGAGATTCATTTCATGTTCTCCTTGTCATTTGCGTTGGATTCGTTTGTAATAGAATAACGGACATATGGGTTCGTCAAAAGATCCATTTTATGCGATTTTTTATGTACCACTTTTCAGATAAAAGACAGGAGGGGCCGTATGGACTTTCATCTTCCTTTTGGTTCGTACCGGGACATGTACCCGAGTAAATATTTGGCTCTGTACCATGCTTTGCATGACGCGATCGTGCGGGGGGCGCTGGAACGGGATTCGAAGCTGCCGTCGACCAGGGAGCTTGCCGCCATGTACCGGATTTCGCGCGGGACGGTCAATCAGGTGTACGATATGCTGATTGCCGAAGGCTATTTGGAGGCGAAGGTCGGCAAAGGCACGTTTGTCGTCTACCAGGGCGGCACGGGCGAGCGCAAACCATCCCCTGGCAAGCCGCTGGAGCTATCGGGTTGGGCCAAGCGGCTCGAAACGGACGATGGGTGGCCCGGCGATCCGGCGGAAGACGGGCAAACGGGGGAAGTCGAGAGGGGGCGGAGCATCTCGTTTCAGTTCGGACAGGCGTCGCGCGCTTATTTTCCGCGGCAGCAGTGGAACCGCTGCGTGTATGAGCAGGTGCGGCGGATGACGGAATCGCCGCACGAGGAAGAGTATGCCGCGGAGGGGCATCGTGCGCTCCGCGAAGCGATCGCCCGGCACCTGCGGCGATCGCGGGGGATCGATGCGCCCGCGGAGCGCATCGTGATCGTGAACGGGTCGATGCAGGCGATCGCGCTGCTGACCCAGCTGCTCGTGGAGCCGGGCGATCCGGTCATCGTCGAGCGCCCGGGCTATTCCGGCGCCGTCCGCGCCGTGACGGCGGCCGGAGGCGTGCCCGTCCCGGCCGAGGTGGACGGGCAAGGGCTTGTGCCGCAGCCGTGGGACGCGAGGCTGCTGTTCGTCACGCCCAGCCGCCAGTTCCCGACGGGGGCTGTGCTGGGCCTTGAGCGCCGCCGGCAGCTGCTGCGGTGGTCGGCGGAGCAGGGCGCTGTCATCGTCGAAGACGACTATGACAGCGAATTCAGGCACCGCGGGCGGCCGATCGAGCCGCTCAAGGTGCTGGACCAGGAGGGCCGGGTGGTCTACATCGGCACCTTTTCCAAAACGATGCTGCAGAACCTGCGCATCGGTTACGCCGTGCTGCCGGAGGCGCTGCACGCCGCTTTTGCCGCCGCGAAGCGGCTGTTCGAGCCGCACCCTTCGGGGCTGCTCGAACAAAGATCGCTCGCCGCCTTCATGGCGAGCGGCGGGTACGAGCGTCACCTGCGCCGCATGCGGCGGGTGTACGCGGGCCAGTTCCTGCAGCTGCAGGCGCTGCTGCAGGAGCAGCTCTCCACCCCCTTCGAGTGGGTGGAGAGCGATGCGGGGCTGCATCTGTTCGGCTGGTGGCGGGGGGACCCCCGCGCCTATGCCCGCTATGCAGCCGAGTGCCGCCGCGCCGGCGTGTCGTGGAGCGGCGCCGGCCGCTATGGGCTACCCCCGGGGCGCGCGGGGGCATGCCTCGGATTCGCGCATCTCTCCGCGGAGGAGATGCGCCTTGGGGTGGAGCGGATGCGGCAGGTCTGGGCAGAAAGTTATATTAATTTTTAAATGATTTTGTCAAATTATGTCGGCATTTATGCCGGCATTCATGTATAATTTATTTCATACGATTTCAAAGATTTGCTAGTTTAGGAGAGTGGACAATGAGGATGAAAATGTTGTACCGCACGGCTCTTTTGGCTTCTTTGCTGGGGGCGCTGTTCATGCTGATGCCCGTGGCCGGCTTTGCCCGCTTGCCGGGCGCGGGGGACATTGCTCAGCATTTAACAGAAGTATCTCCCGGCGCCAGAATCCAGTATGGGGATTACAACTGGAAGTTGACCGACCCGGCCAGCGGGGAGCTGCTTTTGAGCGAGGTCAGCAGTTCAAGGCAGCGCGTGTGGGGAAGCCAGGCTTTGTTTAACCCCGGCACAGCCGGCTCCGTTGCGGAATACTTGAATACCGATTTTTACAACAACTTGTTCACTTATTCCGGTACGCCCGAACAGCTTGCCTGGATTCAAAATTACAACTGGCCGACGACCGATAACAATCCGAACATGACCGTGCAAGCGAAAGTCGGGCTTTTGTCCAAAGACCGCTTTTTGGCGATCAAAGATTCACTCCTTGGCGGAGAAGTTTCGGAAACTTTTCCGTACAGGGGCAATTGGTATTTGATGACTTCCTCCGTTACGGGAAGCGTCTACTATGTGAGTCCGTATAAAAGTTTGCTGGAGACGTCGGCTCTGAACGAGGCGATGATCGTCCGCCCGGTTATTCATGTGAATCCGGATTTATTTGCGCTTTCGGACGGTGACGGAGGTTACAAGCTTGCGGCTTCCATTCCCATGCCCGAACATTTGAGCGATGCGCGCCGCGGCGCCATCGTCAAATTTGCCGATAAGGACTGGATTGTGATCAACCCTGAAAGGGGCGAGTTGCTCTTGAAAGACAGCTTGGGCGCAATGCCCTGGGAAAGGCAATCAGGCGGCGGCGGTATTTATCAGTGGGAGCAGGCAGGCGATCTTCTGGAATTTAAACAAAGCGTGCCGGGAACGGTCGCTTATTATGTAAACCACGATTTCTACGAAAGTTTGGGGGCTAACAAAAAGTGGATCGTTCCCTACGAGTTTGACAATACCCCGTTGAAATACGAGGGGGGCGACAATCCTAACGCGGAGTACGATTCGAACTACGAATCCCATAGTGTGACGGCGAACGTGGGACTTTTATCTTTTGACAAGTATGAGGAATTAAGGGATAGGGGCGTCAGGCTGTACTACGGCACAGAGAACAAACCTTGGTGGCTGATGAATCCTATTCATGGAAGCTCTTACGTGTATTGGTACATAGCAGGCGTATACGACGGCATGGAGCGCATTTACTTTTATCCGATGGATCACGACGTGCGGCCTGTCATTCATTTGAAAGAAGGGTTTACGGTGCTTTCGGGAATCGGTTCGGAGGCCGAGCCTTATCTGATTATGGAACCGGCAGGGGATACGAACGGGGACAATCGGCTTGGCATCGAAGACATTCTTGCCATGATTTTAAAATACAGCGGGTCGCTGAGCCAGGCACAAATAAAAAGCTTGCTTGAAAAAATAGCTCCGATCTATGTGTCCGGTTCCTAACGATTCCGGCTGCATATATTGGTTTCAGCGTCGAAACGGACGGGACTTTTGTTCGAAGGAAGCAATTATGCTATGATTGTAAAGTTCAATGGCAATCAAAATTCGCATAGGAGTGATCCTTTTTATGGCGGGGCTGAATGGTGGCGGCACCAGTATCATTGTGCGTCTGGAAATGCACAAGGAACAGGTGACTTTTGGTAAAGTTGCAACAGCGATCGGAGACGCCGGCGGCGATATCGTGGCAATTGACGTGACCCGGGCTAGCAAAACGACGACAACGCGCGATATTACGGTAAAAGTTAGCGATCCGCAGCAAACGGACAACATTGTAAATGCGTTAAAAAGTCTTCCCGGCGTGCAGCTCGTCAACATTTCCGATCAGACGTTTCTGATGCATCTTGGCGGCAAAATTGAAGTGAGTCCGAAAATGCCGATCAAAAACCGGGACGATCTGTCCCGCGTGTATACGCCGGGAGTCGCCCGGGTCTGTATGGCTATCCACGAAGATCCTGCAAAGGCGCATTCTTTGACGATTAAACGGAATACGGTTGCCGTCGTATCGGACGGGACGGCTGTGCTCGGACTTGGCAATATCGGCCCTGAAGCGGCGATGCCGGTCATGGAGGGCAAGGCGATGCTGTTCAAACAGATGGCGGGCGTCGATGCTTTCCCGATCTGCCTGGATACGCAGGATACCGAAGAAATCATTCGCACCGTAAAAGCGATCGCTCCTGCTTTCGGCGGGATAAATTTGGAGGATATATCTTCTCCGAGATGTTTTGAAATTGAGAACCGGCTTATTGAAGAACTCGACATTCCGGTGTTCCACGACGATCAGCACGGAACGGCGGTCGTTCTGCTGGCGGGTCTGCTCAACGCGGTCAAATTGACCGGAAAACGGCTGGAGGACTGCAAAGTGGTCGTTACAGGCATTGGAGCCGCAGGGATTGCCTGCACGAAAATGCTGCTGGCCGCAGGCGTCACGAACGTGATTGGCGTCGACCGTCAGGGAGCGCTCGTGCGTGGTGAAAGTTACGCCAGCGAGGCGTGGGAATGGTACGCGCAAAATACGAATCCTCATCAGCAGCGGGGCGCTTTGAAGGACGTTATTTCCGGGGCTGATATTTTTATCGGGCTGTCGGGTCCCGGCGTTTTAAAAGTCGATGACGTAAAGCAAATGGCGGCGGATCCGATCGTGTTCGCCATGGCCAATCCGACTCCGGAGATTACGCCGGAGGAAGCGGAGCCTTACGTCCGCGTTATGGCGACAGGGCGTTCGGATTATCCGAACCAGATCAACAACGTGCTCTGTTTTCCGGGCATGTTCCGCGGCGTGCTGGATTGCCGGGCTTCCCGTATTACCCAGGAAATGAAGCTGGCCGCGGCCAAGGCGATCGCTTCCGTCGTGAGCGACGACGAGCTGAACGAATACTACATCATTCCGAGCGTGTTCAATTCGGCCGTGGTGGAAAAAGTGCGCGAAGCGGTCATGGAAGCGGCCTACGAGTCGGGCGTGGCCAGACGCAAAAGCGCCCGCGAGCAGGAAGCGCATCACGAATAAACCAAAAAACCTTGTACGTCGAGCGCTGCGTTATGAAACGCGGGCTTCGCCGGACAAGGTTTTTTTGCGTGGAGCGGGCGGCGGTTATGCCGCGCTTTCTTCCGTCCATTCCTTCAGCTTGCGGTCCGAAGGGAGCAGGAAGGTCAGGATGCCGATCAGCGGCAGGAAGGCGCACAGTTCCATCACGCGGGTCGTGCCGAGCGTATCGCACAGATTGCCGAGGACGACGCTGCCGATCCCGCCCATCCCGAAGGCAAGCCCGGTCACTAGACCGGACACGGTGCCTACTTTGCCGGGATACAGCATTTGCGCGTAGACGACGGTCACGGAAAAGCTCGAAAGCAAAATGAAGCCGATGATGAGGAGAATGATATAAGACCATGTGTAGCCGACGTGCGGCAAAAGCAGGGCAAACGGCGCCGATCCGAGCATGGAGAAGAAAATGATATTTCTTCGGCCGAACCGGTCGGCCAGCGGCCCGCCGAAAAACGTTCCGACAGCTCCCGCGGCAAGGAAGAGGAAAATGAAATCCTGCGCGCGGTCTATGGACATTCCGTATTTATCCTGCAGGAAAAATGCGAAATACCCGCTCATCGCCGCTCCGTACCAGGAACGGACAAAGACGAGAAAAATCAGGATGCAGATCGCAAACAACACCTGCTTGCGCCGCTGCGGATTGACTTTGCTTTTGACGGCTTGCTTGACTTTCGCAGGGGCGTCCCGCAATACGGATTTGTACCAGCTTGCGATGTACATTTGCACGACGATCGCCAGCGCCGCGACGCCGGTGAACCAGATCGAGCCGAACAGGCCGAGCGGAATGAAAATCCATTTGGTCATAACGGGAGCCAAAGACTGCCCTGCATTGCCGCCGACCTGAAAAATCGATTGGGCCAAGCCTTTGCGGTCTCCGGCCGCCATATGGGAGACGCGCGATCCTTCGGGATGAAAGGCCGCCGAACCCAGACCGACCAGACAGACGGCCAGCAGCACGGCCCAGTAAGCGGGCGCAAAGGCGAGCAGCAGCATGCCCATCAGCGTGGAGGCCATACCGATGGGCAGCATGTAGGGAGAAGGTTTGCGATCCGTATATAGGCCCACAACGGGCTGCATGATCGATGCCGTAAAGTTGATGGCGAACTGTACCCATCCGACCTGGGTGTAGCTTAAGCCCATCTCACTTTTTAAAATAGGAAAGATGGCGGGTATAACGGATTGTATCGAATCGTTCAGCAAATGCACGAGACCTATCGCAAACAAAATGCGGTATACGGTCGGTTTGACATCTCCTGTGCCATGCAGCCGGTGCGAACCGGGTTTCGGAGACGCAGTTGTCGATGAAGCCATGTTCTCTTCACTCCTTTCGAGCGGCCGGCTGTTTATTTATGTAGGAAGATGCCAAGCGATTCTCCCATATTCACCTTGCTGTCCACCTGTAGGTCCGCGCGGGGCCGGAACATGCCTTCTTCAAGCAGCAGCACGACCGTCGAGCCGAATTCGAAATAGGCGAGCTCTTGTCCGCGCTCCAGATGGCTCGGCAGCGGTTCGGCATATCGAATGCTGCTGACGTTCAGCGCTCCGACTTTGACGACGGCCACTTCGCCGGCTTCGTGCCTGATGAAAGTAATCAGCCTCTCGTTGCGGCTGAGCACTCTGCGCATGTGGCGCAGGCCGAATTCGTTCACCGGGTACGCTTTGCCGGGCACATGCTCCTTCTCCAGCACTTCTCCGGTCACAGGGGAGTGAATGCGGTGATAGTCGGTAGGGCTTAAATAAAGAACGAAATAAAAGCCGTTCCGGTAGTTTACCGTCCGCGGAGAGCGATTCAGCAGTTCGTCGATCGTATAATCCTGACCTTTTACGTTCACGATCAAGCCGTCCTTGATGTCGCCTATGCCTGTAATCTTCGCATCGACCGGACTTACGAGGCGGGTGGTGTCTTCATCGACGGGCCGCAGTCCGGGCTTCAGCCTTCTGGTGAAAAAATCGTTCAAAGAAGCGTATTCCTTCATATGCTTCTCGGCGTCCTCGATGCGAATTCCGTACGTTTGGGCAAATCGCGGAATGAACAGCCTGCTCGCTTTGGATTTGGCAAAAGCTCCGGTCAACTGCGACACCCATTTGCGTGACGACAGCTCCGTTAGCAATCGGAAAAACGGTTTGGACATAGATGAATGGCTCCTGTTCTTTCAATCGTTGTTAGGTTCTTCGATTATCTTGCCACAGAATGCAACAAGAAGCAATTGCTCTTCCAGCTATTTCTAATTTTAAAAGCGGTTGACCGAGCGTCACGGATGGCGCAGCCGGTTGTCTAAAAGCGATCGACCGTTCACCTTCGCAGACGGCGCAACCGGTTTCGGTGGAGTTTGGTTGACATGGTGTGTATGGTGTGCGTGGCGTGGGCGTGAAAAGCCTGCGGAAGGGTGACCCGCCCGCCGCCTGGAGCAGGTGTATCGTGTGCGACGCGGAGAAAAGCTGCAAAAGCCCCGTGGCGCTGTGGGCGGCAACCCATGAAGATGAAAATCGTGCATCGCTAGTGCAGCGTCAGCTCTGAAAATGTGGGTGATCGTTTGATAGTTTCAGAGCTTTAAGTATGTACGGTTTCCTGTTAATCCACCGATTTAGATCTGGCTGCATTTGCTCGGAGGCCTGCCTGCCTCGAAAAATGCCTGCAATCGTGTGGTTTTTTGCGGATATTCGGGGCTCAGCCCCATCATGACAGGAGACATCATGCACTATTGCAGGCTTTTCCTCAAACCAATCGTTTCCGTCGAAAAAACTACACGTGCGCAGGCTGCCTAGACTCACACGCCTGAGCTGGTCGCACAATCTGCCCGGTTGCACGAAGAAAACCTGCAAAAATACAGTTTTTGCTCGATGGAAACGCCGGCAGGGTAGCGTCAAGAAGTTTGTGTAAGTCAGTAGGGTAGCTCGTCGAAATAATGGATGAACTGTTATTTTGCGAATATTCAGAACAGATGGCCGGCGGCGGGTGTAGCCCAAGCGAAGGCGCGGGAGT